>NZ_LARF01000139.1:0-567 GCF_000980385.1 Ruminococcus sp. N15.MGS-57 | reverse complement strand
CAGGGATTACGCCAGTGTTCCATGCACTATATCCGCTATGATGTACTGTATGCCTATGTGCTTGCAAGACTGCAATACTGGTCTATGCTGGCACAGAAAGACGAGGACAAGCTGCTGAAACGCCTGCTCAATGCCAGCGACAGGGAAAGAAACTCTGCGAAGAAAAAGCAGGCTGCGGAGCTGAAAAAGGCAGAGAAGCGTAAAGCCGAGGTTGACGGGCTGTTTGCTAAAATGTATGAGGACTGGTCTGCCGGACGCATAACCGAGTATAACTTCAATATGCTGTCCGAGAAGTACCAGAACGAGCAAAAGGAGCTTGAAACAAAAATAAGACAGCTTCACGAAACGATGGAAGCCGCCGTACAGACCGCAGCGGATGCTGAAAAGTGGATTGCCCTGATGAAACAGTATGTCAACCCTGTGGAGCTGACCGCCGAACTTCTGAACACTCTAATTGAAAAAATAACCGTCCACGAAGCTGTCAAGGGCGAGGACGGAAGCCGTGAGCAGGAAGTAGAAATCTACTACCGCTTCATCGGCAAAATCGACTGACCTTTCTTTTTTACC
>NZ_LARF01000027.1:0-29954 GCF_000980385.1 Ruminococcus sp. N15.MGS-57 | reverse complement strand
CTTGCTTTTTGGCAAGATCGCAGCCTTTTTTCTTGGGGACTTTTTTTACAGCCCCCTTGTATTATTTTTCTGTTCTGAATGGTGCGAGTGGTATGCCTGTTTCATTGAAGATAGTTACCTCGCAATAGTTGAACCAGTTATATCTTGCATATAGAGGTTTTTCAACGGCGTCTGACTTGATGAAAATTTTACTGCCGTTTATGGTGATATCGGCTTTTACGAACTCTTCGTCCTTGCCTGCTATCTCAAAGCCCTGTGCTTCGCCCTTTACTACAAAGCCATTTTCGGCATGGTCAAAGCTAAGCTCTATACCGCCGTTTTTATACTCCAGCGACTTATAGATAGGTCCGAATGCTTTTACGTCCATGCCGTAGAAAAGCTTTTCTGCCTGCAAACAAAGTCTTTCGCCAACGGGTACTTTATTCTTTGGGTGGATCTCGTTGAACTCACCGCAATCTGAGATAACAGCTATTCCTGTATTTTTCACTGTCTTATATGCTCTCATCTGAGCCTCTCTTATTTTACACCAATGCTTATAATCAGGGTCTGCGGCATATTTGAACATGGGGAGCTGGACGATTATGAACGGAAGCTCATCGTCGCCCCACTTCTCTCTCCAAAGCCTGATAAGAGATGTGAGGAGGGTGTAATAGCTGTCCGGCTTATGGTCGTCAGACTCGCCCTGATAATAGAGGAAGCCTTTTATTGTATAAGGACAAACTCTTGACACCATAGTCTCAAAAAGTCCTGTTGGACGGAATGGGTTTACGCAGTTTATTGGACCCGGCCAATTCTTATCGCCAAGGATCTCGTTTGCTTTCTCCCAGCTCATTGTTGGGTCTTTTTGCAGAAGCTCACCGTATTTTTTATCCCACACACGCTCAAATTTCTGATAATCTCTGTATTCTTTTATCTGCTCCTCGACAGTTTTGCCCTCAATACGTTTTTCATACTCGTCTATGTAGCTTCTTATTTCAGCGTTGTTTTCAAGGGTCGGTCTGTCTACCCATGCGGAGGCTGATGTGCCGCCCCAGTTACAGCCGATAAGTCCTACTGTTACACCAAGGTCTTTGGCAAGCTTTCTTCCAAAGAAAAAGCCCACTGCACTCCATGCCCTTGAATTATCCTTTGAAGCCTGCGACCATGCGGTATTGTTTTCATCCTCATAGAACATTTCGTCAAGAGTGCCACGCTTTTGAGTGTAATAAAATCTTACGTTGCAATCAGGGGTGAGGTTTTCGAGGACTTCTTTACCGCCCTTTGCGTTTTGAAGTTCAAGCTCCATATTTGACTGACCGCCGCAGAACCACACTTCGCCTATCATGATACGGCAGAATTTTTTCTCTGTACAGCCGTCTGAAACTGTCATTTCGTACTCTCCGCCTGCACTCATCGGAGGGAGGACGGCTGTCCACCTGCCGTCGCAGACCTGCGTCTGGACTGACACGCCGTTAAGAGTAACTGTGACAGTTCTTTCCTCGTCCCCAAGTCCCCAGACTGTTATGTTCTTGTCACGCTGGAGCACCATATCGTTTGAAAAAATATTTGCTACTTTTAACATACTTCTTTCACCTTTCAATACCTATAAAAATTCAATATTCAAAAAAATATCATCGCCGCAGGCGATACCTTAATTCCTCACTCCTCACTCCTAACTCCTCACTAATCAAAGAGTGTGGTAGAAAAGAATGATATCCTCAAAGACGCCCTCTTTGTTTTCAAAGCCCTTCGGTACAGTGCCGAGCTTAACAAAGCCGAGGTTTTCGTAAAGCTTTACCGCCTTGACGTTTGATGCAACAACGGCATTGAACTGGAGCACCTTAAAGCCTTTCTGCTTTGCTATGAAAAGACAATGTTCGACTATGACCTTTCCTGCTCCTTTGCCACGGCAGGTGCTTTTTACGGCATAGCTTGCGTTTGCGATATGTCCGCATCTGCCAACGTTATTAGGGTGGAGGATATACATCCCTACAGTTTCGCCCTCATACTCTGCAACACCGCAGAATGTTTGTGAAGCAAAAAACTTTTTCGCACCCTCATAGTCGAGAGTTTCTTTCTGTGGGAAGGCATTGCCCTCTTTTACAACTTCGTTCCATATCTCTGCCATTGCAGGAACGTCATCAATATTGTAACCTCTTACGGTCACGTTTTTCATTTTTGCCATTTTGGATACTTCTCCATAATAAAATTACTCTATAAATGACTTCATGCCACGCTCACGTCGCCAATCAAGGAACTCCTCATATGTTCCCTGTCTGTCGATACAGCCGTCGGGGGTTATCTCGATTATTCTGTTTGCAACTGTCTGAACTATTTCGTGGTCATGAGATGCGAAAATTACGACGCCTTTGAAATCTCTAAGTCCGTTATTCACGGCTGTGATAGATTCGAGGTCGAGGTGGTTGGTAGGTCTGTCAAGCATTATAACGTTTGAGCCGAAGAGCATCATACGGCTGAACATACATCTTACCTTTTCACCGCCTGAGAGAACTTTTACAGGCTTATATATCTCGTCCCCTGAGAAGAGCATTTTGCCAAGGAAACCTCTGAGGTAGGTGTCTGTTACTTCGGAAGTGGAATATTTTCTTATCCAGTCAACTATGCTTTCGTCATTATCGTTGAAGTAGGCTGAGTTGTCGATAGGGAAATATGAACGTGAAGTGGAAACGCCCCACTTAATGCTGCCCTCGTCCGGCTCTTCTTCCTCTGCAAGTATCTTGAAAAGCATTGTGATAGCCTGCTCGGACTCGCCGATGAAAGCGACCTTATCGGTACGGCTGAGGGTAAAGGAAACATTATTGAGAAGCTTTACTCCGTCAACTGTTTTTGAGATGCCGTTGACTTTGAGTACGTCTTTTCCAAGCTCTCTATCCATATTAAAGCCTATGAAAGGATATTTTCTTGATGAGGCAGGCATTTCCTCGACTGTGAGCTTATCAAGAAGCTTTCTTCTTGCGGTAGCCTGCTTGGACTTTGATTTGTTTGCTGAGAAACGGTTGATGAACTCCTGGAGTTCCTTGATCTTCTCCTCGGCTTTCTTGTTCTGGTTCTTTATCATTCTCTGCATGAGCTGTGAGGACTCATACCAGAACTCGTAGTTACCAACATACATTTTTATCTTTGTATAGTCGATATCCACGATATGGGTACAAACATTATTAAGGAAGTGTCTGTCATGGGATACAACGAGGACAGTTCCGAAATAGTCGGCAAGGAAGTCCTCAAGCCAGCTTATAGCGTCGATATCAAGGTGGTTTGTAGGCTCGTCCAGCATGATGATATCAGGGTTGCCGAAAAGTGCCTGTGCAAGAAGCACCTTGACTTTTTCATTACCTGAGAGGGTAGACATTTGTGAATAGAGGATATCCTCGGAAAGACCAAGACCCTGAATGAGCTTTGAAGCGTCAGACTCAGCCTCCCAGCCGTTAAGCTCTGCGAACTCGCTTTCAAGCTGTCCTGCTCTGTCGCCGTCCTCCTCGGTGAAGTCCTCCTTGGCGTAAAGCTCGTCCTTTTCTTTCATTATCTCATAAAGACGCTTATTGCCCATTATTACAGTTTCAAGAACTGTATACTCGTCAAATGCAAAGTGATCCTGACGAAGCACTGAAAGTCTGTCCTCTTTTGAGATAACTACCTCGCCTGTGGTAGGCTCTATCTCACCGCAGAGGATCTTCAGAAATGTTGACTTTCCTGCACCGTTTGCACCGATTATGCCATAGCAGTTGCCGTTTGTAAATTTAAGGTCAACGTCCTTGAAAAGAAGCTGACCACCGAATGAAAGGCTTACGTTTGATACTGTTATCATTTTAACTCTCCTATATCTGATAATTATACTTTGACACTTTATTATACCACACAAAGAGGCTTATGTCTACTTTTAATTATTAATTTTTCATCACTGCGCTTTTATGGTGCAAACGAGGTTTTGCTCTTGACGTTTTCAACAAAAAGTGTTATAATTGTTACGTACACATTGGCAATAGCGATAATTATTGCCCTGAAAATTCAAGAATTAAGTTGGAAAGGATAACTTGAATATGAAAAAAGTTTTGTTTGCTTCTTCGGAGTGTGTTCCGTTTATCAAGACAGGCGGTCTTGCTGACGTTGTTGGCTCTCTGCCTAAGTGCTTTGACAAGAGGTATTATGATGTCAGAGTAATTCTTCCTAAATATTCCTGCATGAAACAGCAGTGGAAAGACATGATGCAGTACAAAACGCATTTCTACATGGACTTTGCAGGTCAGAGCCAATATGTGGGCGTACTTGGATGCGTTTATGATGGCGTTACGTTCTATTTTATCGACAACGAACATTATTTCACCGGTGACAAGCCTTACACTGAGCATCACTGGGATATAGAAAAGTTCATGTACTTTGACAGGGCTGTGCTTTCTGCTCTGCCGCTTCTTGATTTCCGTCCTGACGTTATACACTGTCACGACTGGCAGACGGGTCTTATTCCTGTATATCTTCATGACAGCTTTGCAGGGGGAGATTTCTTCCGTGGCATAAAGACCGTTATGACTATACACAATCTGAAATTCCAGGGAAATGACGGAGTTGAGCAGTTCAAGAGGATATCCGGTCTGTCTGACTACTACTTCACTATCGACAAGCTGAGAACTGGCGTTGACGGAAATATGCTCAAGGGCGGACTTGTTTATGCTGACGCTATCACAACTGTCAGCAACACATACGCAGAGGAGATAAAGACTCAGTTCTACGGCGAGGGTCTTGACGGACTTATGAGGGCAAGGGCTAACGATCTCCGTGGTATCGTCAATGGTATCGACTACGTTGATTACAACCCTGACACGGACAAGAACATTGTTGTAAGATACAATTATGACAACGTGCTTGAGAAGAAGATACACAACAAGAGAGCAATTCAGGCTGAGCTTGGTCTTGCGCAGGACGACAATCGCTTTATGATAGGCATTGTTAGCCGTTTGACAGATCAGAAGGGTTTTGACCTTATTGCATACATGATGGAAAGAATGTGCGAACAGGGCATACAGTTCGTTGTGCTTGGCACGGGCGAGCAGAAATATGAGGATATGTTCCGCTGGTTTGCAGGCAAGTATCCTGACAGGGTTTCTGCTAACATTTACTACAGTGAGGAAATGAGCCACCGCATTTACGCATCAGCTGACGCATTCCTTATGCCGTCCCTTTTCGAGCCATGCGGACTTTCACAGCTTATGTCACTGCGTTACGGCACGTTGCCTATCGTTCGTGAAACCGGCGGTTTGAGAGATACTGTTCAGCCGTTCAATCAGTTTGAGAGGACCGGCACTGGTTTCAGCTTTGCAAACTACAATGCACACGAGATGTACAACACTGTTATGTTCGCAAAATACATATTTGATGACAGACGTGACGAATGGAACGGACTTATCAAATCTGCAATGGCACAGGATTTCTCATGGCAGGCTTCTGCTAACAAATATCAGGAAATGTATGACTGGCTTATCGGCTAAGATAGATACAAGAAAAGCTCCGCAGGAAGGCGGAGCTTTTTTATGTTATAGGTTTTGTGGCAAGCATATGATTTGTCGGAGATCAGGCGGGCGACCTCAGGTAGCCGCTACGGAAACAAACCTAAAAAGCGGCACAGTTTATGCTGCACCGCTTTTGTTTTGCATTTATCAGTCACCGAAAGCGACGCCCAGAGCCTTTGCGGTCTTGACGAGCTGGTGGTCGGCAGGGACAAATTTTGTTTTGCCTGCGACTTCTGAAAGTGGGTTTTCTGACACAACTTCATTTATCATTGCCACTGCATAGCCGTATTTATCGGCTGCGATAAGCTCTGCGGCATGGACGCCGAACTTTGTGGCGAGCACTCTATCGTAAGCGGACGGACTGCCGCCTCTGAGCATATGACCAGGCACGCAAACTCTTGTTTCTCTGCCTGTAAGCTCTTCTATCTGCTTTGCAATTCTAGGGGTAGCAGTTGTAAGACCCTGTTCTGCACGGAGTCTTGCTCTTTCCTTCTTTTTAAGCTTTGCCTCTTCTTTATCAAAAGCACCCTCAGCTACGGCGAGGATAGAAAATCCCTTTGATTCTCTCTTTTCGCAGGCAGCGGCAAGCTTTTCGATATCATATGGTATTTCAGGAATGACTATCATATCTGCACCGCCTGCGATACCTGAATAGAGGGTGAGCCAGCCGGCTTTATTGCCCATTATTTCTGCAACGAGTATTCTTCCGTGGGAATTGGCTGTGGAATGAAGTCTGTCGATAACGTCTGTGGCTGTGTCAACAGCGGTATGGAAGCCGAATGTTACGCTTGTGCCCCAGATATCGTTGTCGATAGTTTTTGGCAGGCCGATAACGTTAAGTCCCTCGGTTGAAAGGAGGTTAGCGGTCTTATGAGTGCCGTTGCCGCCCAAGGTGAGCAGGCAATCGAGCTTCTGCTTTTTATAGGTTTCTTTCATAGCCTTTACTTTATCCACGTTATCTTCTTCGATGACCTGCATTTTCTTGAAAGGCGTTCTCTTTGTGCCGAAAATAGTTCCGCCTGTGGTAAGGATACCTGAAAAGTCAGACTGCTTCATTTCCTTGCACATATTATTGATAAGCCCATAATAGCCGTCCTCTATGCCGATTATCTGGACGTCTTCGCCGAACTTTTCATAGCAAGCCTTTGCAACGCCTCTGATAGTTGCGTTAAGTCCCGGACAATCTCCTCCGCTTGTGAGTATGCCTATTCTTTTCTTCATTTTACCAAGTCCTTTCAATGAAATTCTATCATTATCAACGATATCAATACTTATCGCTTGTGCTGAAATCTTCTATATCGGCTTCGTCGGAAGGAGTGATATCCTGCTGAGTTTCCTCAGGGGTGGCCTCGCTTTCCGGCTCATCGCCAATATATGTGAACCTTGAAGTCTGATGCTCTTTCTTATCCTTTTCACTGTTCTCGCTAAGTTTGAAACGTGCTATCATATTCTTTAGTATAAGCGACTGGCTTGAAAGCTCTTCACTTGCGGAAGCTGAACCGACTGCAGTTGAGGTATTGGCTGATACAACGGCTGATATTTGGTCTACTCCCGTATTTACCTGAACGATAGCTTCTGCCTGCGCCTCAGAAGCGTCTGAGATATTCTTTACGAGATCCTTTATAGTATTTGAATTGCTTACGATATTGTTCAGCGAATCAGCAGTTTCTTCGGCTATCTTAGAGCCCTTTGAAACAGCGGCAGACTGGTTTTCGATAAGTGAAGCGGTCTGCTTTGCGGCTTCGGCTGATCTTGATGCCAGACGTCTTACCTCGTCTGCTACCACGCCAAAGCCCTTTGAACCCTCTCTTGCGGCCTCTACGGCGGCGTTAAGGGCAAGGATATTTGTTTGGAATGCGATCTCGTCAATGACCTTGATTATCTTTGAGATCTCATCGGAAGCAGTATGGATAGCATTCATGGCATTTACCATGTTGCCCATATCGCTGTTGCAGTTGTCAACGGCTTCGGTATTCTTAAGTACGATATTATAAGCGTTCTTAGAGTCCTCAGAGTTCTGAGTTATCTGCTTTGAAACATCACTGAGGGTAGCGGAAAGCTCCTCGATTGCAGAAGCCTGCTGTGTAGAACCCTGTGATACAGACTGTGCGATATTTGACACCTGAACCGCTCCTGAGTTCACCTGCTCGGCTGACATATTGATAGAAGCAAAGGTATCAGACAGAGAGTCGAGTATCTCGTTAAACGTACTCTTTATCTTATAGAAGTCGCCCTTGAAAGTGCCTTCCATTCTGTGGCAAAGGTTACCCTCGGATATCTGGGTGAGAGCCACTGTAATAAGGTTGATATACTGTCTGAGGCAGACGATAGTTTCTTCCAGAGAGTTTGAAAGGACGCCAAGCTCGTCCTTTGAATACCACACGTCAACAGGGTCGGTAAGGTTGCCCTGTGCGAGAGAACGAAGTCTGTTTGTGGTAGAAATGATAGGCTTTGTTATCCTCTTTGCAAAAAGCAGAGAGAACAGCACCGTCAGGCACATAAGCACAACGCCCATTACAATGATATTAGTAAGTGCGCTGGAGCTTGCAGTGGTGAAGTCGGCAACATTTGTAACCATGACGACAGTACCGTCAAAATATGACGAACCATAATAGCCCACGATATAATTGTTATCCTTAAATTTATACTCTGTTGTACCGCTATTATTTGCAAGTATTTTCTCAACGGCATTTGTCACTTCCGTATATTCTTCATCTTTCTTACCGATCTCAAGGGCATTTTTACCTATCTGATCTGTATCCTTATGAAGAAGGATCTCTCCGTCTTTACCAACAAGATAAACATAGCCGGATTTTCCGAAGGTGTATTCATTAAGAGCATTGATAAGCATATCGCTCTGAATGGTAATACAAGCGACTTTTTGTTCTGTGTTACCAGACTTTGTTGAAGCAAGTATAGAAAAATAATTCTTACCGCCAAAGGTATATATATCGGTTATATAGGCCGAGCTTCTTTCGCAAGCGCTTATGATGTGCTCCTTTTCAACTGATGACGATACCATTTCATTATCTGTTGCAAGCACAATGCCATTGCTGTCATAAACTGTAAAATTCAGATAGAAGCCTGTGTTGTCTGCAAAGCCACTTTTTACCGCCTTTAGTCTGTCAGCATCAGTTTTTGCCCCTAAAAAAGAATCAGACTTTACGGTCGAAACTATATTATTCGTATAAGAGCTGATCGTCGAGTCAAAATTCTTAGCCGCCTGAACAGCCAGTGGTTCAGCGGTGCTTTTGAGCGTATCCTTTGCAGAAACGTTTATAAAATACACGGAAACCAAGCTGAGCAGCACCGTGATGATAAGTGCGATTGAAAGCATTGCCAAAAGCAGCTTTGAACGCAACGTTTTCATATACAGTTCCCCCTTATGAACTTGTTTTTAACGCAGCAAACAACACTGCGATATTACGTGTTTATTATATCATAATTGCACAATTATTTCAAGTACCACAAGCATATTTTTTGTGAACTTATGATGCAATTAATGATATAGAGGTGAATAAGAATAGGTAAAAAAGGGGGTAAATAAAATATGTACATAAGTCTAAGGATAAGAAAAAGGGTGATGCTTTGTGTTATAGCTGTGCTTTCTATGCTGGCGGCGGTGGCTGTTATGCCAACCTTTGCAAAAGAAGAAAAAACAGATGGGATAAAGCTTCCGATCATAATGTATCACAGCATTGTAAAAAACGAAGATCGCAGCGGTGAGTATGTCATAACGCCTATCGAGCTTGAAAAGGATCTGCTTTATCTGAAGCAGAACGGCTACACTACTGTTTTTGTAAATGACGTTATAAGATATGTGAAGCGTGGGGGCGAGCTGCCTGAGAAGCCTATCATACTGTCCTTTGATGACGGCACTTACAACTACAGAGAATATCTTCTGCCGCTTCTTGAAAAATACGATATGAAAGCCACTGTATCTATTGTGGGGGCTTACACTGACGCTGCCTGCGAGGAGGCTGAGCCTGATCCTGCTTACTCTTATCTTGACTGGCAGGACGTTTCGGTGCTTCGTGACAGCGGTCATGTGGAGATATGCAATCACTCTTACGATATGCACAATCTTGAAGGCAGGCGTGGAGTCGGTCAGCTGGAGGGAGAAAGCTACGAGGATTACCGAAAGGTATTTCTTAACGACATCACGAAGCTTCAAACGCTTTGTGATGAACACTGTGGTTTTCAGCCAAACGTTTACACATATCCTTTCGGCATAACCTGCGAAAGTGCAAGTCGGCTCGTAAAGAACATGGGGTTTGAGGCTAGTCTTGGAGTAGAGGAAAAAATCAATATAATAAAAAAAGAAGATGAACACTGCCTTTTTGGTCTTTACAGATACAATCGCAGCGGGATCATCTCCACAGAAGAATTCATGAAAAAAGTTTTTGGAGCATAAAAAAAGCAGCCCCTATTGGAGCCACTCTCTAAACTGAATCACCATCAGCATGTTTACATTATACTCTGGCAGGTGTCGAAATTATACTTGTTTTTGTGTGATTTTTGTAAAAAAAATGTGTATTCGTGTAAGCAGAGTGAAAAATGCTGTCACAAACAGCCAAAAGCACGTTGATACGCCACTTTTGGCTGTTTATCATCTCTTTACACAGAACTTATTTATCCTTTTTGCCGCCTTTGATCTTTCCTCTTATCCAGATAATTATTACTACAAGTGCAATAACAAGGACAATAAGGACGATAGCAAGGGCTGTATTGAGCATCTTTTTATACTGGTCCATAACATTTGCGTTTTTGGACACGGCAGATGAAGTATCGGAGCTGTCTTTCTTTTGGACGGTCTGGGTCTGCTGTTCATCTCCGCCTGCGGCTCTTATTATGGTGACAGTATAGGTGGCGGCATTGCCGTCAACGTCTGTGACGGTTATGGTTCGTACATTTTCGCCCACCTGACACTCGCTTGTGCCTGTATACCATATGTAATCAGAGGGGCTTGCTGTTGTTCCCTCTATCTCAACATTGGTAACGGAATTGTCAACGTTCACTGTATAGTTATAGACATTATAGGCAAAGGCAGGAGAAAGCTCGCCGTTATCCACTGTCAGGGCTGTAAGAACGCCTTTATCGGGTATGCCGTTTGAAGGTGCGGTCTTAGTGGCAGTGGTGGTAGTGGTAGTGGTCTTTTCGGTGGTGGTCGTGGTTTCTGTTTCGGTCTTGGTTTCCACCTTATCGCCTCCAACTGTTATGACACAATAGGCGGTAGGCGAGCCGATAAGCTCTGAATCAGGGGAATATATCTGACAGCTTTGCAGGCTTATATTTGCATTTCCTGCCGACAGACCTTTGAACGTAAAGCTGAGATCCACTTCTGAAGAGGGGGTATCAGGAAATCCGTTTACTGTAAGAACTCCTCCACCGCCTGAGGCGTTGTCGCTTGACACAAATTCTATAACGGAATCGTCATAGGCGATATTTGCCTGAACGCTTCCTATCTCTGAATCTGCAGAAAATGTCACGGACACTTCAAACTGCTGATCGGTCATGACGGGGTTTTTAGGCGGATAGAAGAAAGCCTCCCCTGTTGCATGGGCAGTGAGAGCCGTCATTGGAACTGCAAGTGCGGCTGTCAAGAGCGATGAGAATATTCTTTTTACAAGCTTTGTTTTTGTGATCATTGCTATCCCTCCCGATAACATGGATAATTATTTGGTATAAACTTTGGCTATATCAGACCACTGTCCGAAATAGGTCTTGGCCCCTGTGGCTGTATAGCTTCTCACACGGACGAAATATGTCTTTTGGCTTTTAAGATCTGTTACGGTCTTTTTGTCGGTCTTATTTGAGGTCACCTTAACTGTCTTTGCACCGCTGAAAGATATATTTTCAGCGTAGGATATCTCATAGCCTGTAGCAGAGCCTTTCTGTGCATAGTCTATATAAAAGCCTTTTTTCACTGGCATGAGCTTTTGTATGGTCTGCCTTGCGGGGGTGATGACAAAAGACTTCGTTATCACTCCGCCATACGAGCCTTTTCCTGTTACTGCTACCTTAGCTGTGCCTATATTCTTATTGCAGGAATATTTCACTATATAGTCTGTGCCGTTTTTAAGGGTCTTGCCCGAATATGTGACTGTTATGCTTTGGGTGATGTTCTTGCCTGTGAAGGACTTGTTTTTTATGCCTGCGACCTTAGCTTTGGCAATATCATATTTTGCGGTGGTCACGCTCTTTGTATCAGACCATGCGCCATTATAACGCTTGCCGCCGACTATTGTATACGAACGCACTCTTACATAATATTTCTTCCCTGCCGTCAGGTTTGAAACTGTCTTTTTATCCGTTTTGTTTGAGGATATGATCAAGGTTTTTGCACCTGCGAAGTCAGAGCGTGTACTGTACTGCAATTCATATCCCGTGGCTGAGCCTTTCTGAGCAAAGTCGATAAAAAAGCCTTTATATCTTGTTTGCAGAGATTGTATCTCCTGTTTTGCAGGATAAATGGTAAAAGTTTTTGTTATCGTACCCTGATAGTTGCCCATGAAGCTTATGATCATTTTTCCAACGCCTATTTTTGTATTTGAGCTATAGGAAACAGTATAATCATGTTCAGGAAGAAGAAATTTTCCTCCGTCTGTTACCATAACGTCAGGTATTATAGGCTTGCCTGTGTAGGAGAGCGTATCAACATAATAGACGCTTGTCAATTGGGCGGACTTTGGAAGAATGTCGAATGCTTTGGCTATAGTGCCGCTGTATCCGCCAATGCCTGTTATTATCATTTTGCCCTTGCCTGCGGCTATATTATCGGCATAGTCAATGGTATAGTCTTTATTATTTGTCAAAGTGGTATCACCATAGGAAAGCGTTATACTGCTTTGAGCAAGCTCATAGCCTGTGAATGTCATATATGTTTTAAAGCCTGATATCTCGCAGTCTTTTATAAGCTTTCTGTCGGTATAGACCGCCTGCACTGTCATATGGGATGTGACTTTTGAAAAGTCTTTATCCCAGCCTGTAAAGCGTTTGCCTTTTATGGTCGGTGCTTTGGGCGGATCGGCACTTTTGCCGTATTCTACGGTCTGAGATGACAAAACTGTGCCGTTTATATCGGTAAAATCGACCTTGCAGGTATTGGCTTTCCAGCCTGCATAAAGCGTCTTTGAGCCGTCTGAAAAGCTCACGGACGTTATAGGCTCGCTCTCAAGCTGTGAGTCGGCATACCAGCCTGTGAACTGTGCGCCCTCTTTTGTGGGGGCGGAAAGCTGTGCGGTTTCGCCCTCACCAAGCTCATCAGGGTTGAGGGGGCTGTTTTCGCCGCCATTCAGGATATAATCTATCTTTGCTTTGTCACTTGGGGTGACTTTTGCGGAAACTGTGGTGTTTTCTGTGAAAACTGTGTTGCTGTTCACAGGTTCACCTTTACGATACCAGCCGAGAGTGAAGCCCTGCTGAACGTTCACATTCGGGAACACGGCTTTGCCTGCATAGTCGGTGCAGACTTCTATGGTCTGTGCCACAGCGGAGAATGTTATCTTATGGGAAGCCTGCTCGCTATATGAGGTCTGGCGCACAAGAGTGCCGTCCATTGTCCACTTTGCGCTGTCTTTGAACTTTTCACCGTAGGTGTTCATTGCATATGCCCCTTGAGAAAGTGCATTTTTTGCGGAAAGGCTTGAAACCAGGCTATCGCTGTCATTGCTGTAACAGCCGTATGCGTTCACAACGGAAACGGCAATATCCCTGCCTCCTATAAAGGCATTTGTAATGGCGGAGCTGTTTTCCCTTAGGTTTGAAGAACACTCTGTTATGATACCGCAGGATTGTCTTCCTATGACGCCACCTGAATAGACTTCTCCTGACACTGTGCCGTCAAAGGTGCAGGCTTTTATGGCTGTTCCTTGATAAAAGCCCACTATTCCACCTGCGTAATCGCCTTTCACTATACAGTTTTTCAGGGAAATGTTATTTATCTCTGCACCATTTTTTATGTATGCGAAAAGCCCTGAATACTCCCCTGAGGAGATAACTGCGTTTTTTATAAGGTGTCCGTTGCCGTCAAAATAGCCCATGAATGGGTTTTCAGAATCGCCTACGGGTGAGATAGTTTTTCCGTCAAAGTTAAGGTCAGCTTCAAGGGTGACTAGCTTGCCCTCGAAGCTTTCGCCACTGCTGACACGCTTTGCAAAGCTTTCCCACTGGTCTTCGGTGGTTATAACAAGGGTTTCGTCCTGTTCTTCTGCGGCGGAGATAAGGAGCTTTTGTGCGTTTGAGATATCGTTCTTGGAAGCAGTTTCATCTGCAAGCACCGTTCGGGCATTGTTTGCTTCCCTTTCACAGCCTGCAAATGTGCCGTACTTCGCAAGGGCGCTTTCAAGTGAACTTTTATCGGGCTTTGCAGTATCGTCAGTATAAGCATAGATAAAAAGACTTCCTATGGAGTCGGTCTTATCTGCTCCAACATCAGACCAATATTTGCCGTTAAGGGAAACATAGCTTTGCCCTGACTGTGCATTTGATGTTCGGTCGCTTTCTGCAAGGAGATATCCCCTGCCGCTGTCGCCGCTGAATTTTACTGAAATGGAATATTTCTCGCCCTCTTCAAGGAGGATATCCTCGGGAAAGTCAACTGTATAAAAGCCGTTTGTGGACACTGAGCCGCTTATCTGCGTTTCAAGGACGCCTATAGGGTCGCTGTCGGAAACGTTGGTATAGACGCTTAGGGTGTAATCCGCACTGCCCGTTTTGCCCACATACATAAAGCCTGCTTTATCAAGCTTTTCATCGGCTTTAGCTGTGAAAACATTTGCACCGTAAACAGAGCCGTCGTTGCTGGCGTTCACAACATAGCCTGTCATTTTGCTGTAGTGATATGTATTATCACAGCTTTCTTCAAAGTCATAGCAGCAAAACTGTCCGAACTCGGCTTCGTCATAGGACACCCAATAGAAGCCGTCATTGTCCTGATCTGCACCCCACGAGCCTTTCACAAGCCATGCGCCGTTATTGGCAGGCTTATATCTGAAATTATCCTTACTGTAGTTATCGTCCCAGCCCACCACTGTGACGGAATGATTTATGATAGTGTTTTTTGAGGCGTCGGGATCATAGTAGGCAGTATTGTTATGATTCATATAGCCATTTCCTGCAAAATAGCTTGCGGAAACTGCTCCAAGCTCCATTATTTTACGCTTCACCTGCGTGGTGCTTGAAAGCTCCATGACATAATTCAGCCTGTATTCGCTGACGCTTTTCTTATTTTCGGAAACTATCATATTCTCTGTGCCGGATTCTAAAAACGGCTCGTAATCCTCATAGCATAGTCCCTGACCATTTGCAAGAGCGGAGGCCGCAAAGAGCCAGTTTCCCCCTGATGAGAAATCGTCTTTACCTGTGGCTGTGCCTGAATTTGAGGACATCACCAAGGCAGGCACGGAAAATTCTGCGGAGGGGTTTTCAAGCCCCTTTTTGATAAGATCCTGTTCTGCGCAGGCAAGGGCTGAGAATGCCCAGCAAGCACCTGTTGAAGCCTGATCTTTTACTGTTGTGATCTCTCCTGAGCTTCTTGGGTCATAGGTGGATGGGAGCTTTCGGGCGGCTAGTCTTGCAGGGGACTTTATCTGATAGTCACCGTCTGTGCTTTTGGCCACGCCCTCTATCTCATAGCTATAGCCGTTATGGGTAAAGTTTACGGGAACGACTTTTATGCCGTTATCCTCGTTGGCAAGTGCAAAAGTCTGCGCCGAAAGCTGAAAAGCCAAGAGCAAAGCTGTCAAAAGCCCTGCCGCACCTTTCATTCTTCTCATGTTCCGCCCTCCTGTTTATCTCAGGTTATGGTTATCTTTCTTGTATACTCGTTTGAAATACATCTTCCGTATGCCGCTGTTTCTCTAAGTCTTACTGCGTTCTTTTCAAGGAAAGCAACACGCTTTGCATAGTCGGAGATATCCTCAAGCTTTTTCAGCGAGGTATCATACTCAAGAGTTCTGTTCTCAGCCTGCGCAAGTATGCGTGTGCCTGTGCGGTTAAAGGCAAGTATCCTGCCGTATGGCACTTGTCTGATATCGTCCTTTCTGATGCCGAGAACAAGGTGCAGGACCATTCTTCTTACTCTTGCCATGGTGATATTCTTTGACTTTATACGCTGTTCAAAGATATCCATAGTTTCAGGGCAGGAGCTTACGACAGACATAAATCTGTTGGCAAGGTGTTCGTCGCAGTCAGGTAGGGCTAGAAAATCTTCTCTTGAAGCTGTGCAGAGCTTGAAAAGCATTTCTCTGCCTGCCTGCCGGGTAAAGGACGGCTTACAGCCCTCAAAATCATATGGAACAAATTTCTGCCACTCACCGCCCTCTTTTATAAGCTCTCTTATATGAGAAGCCGAAGCAAAATCACCAGACTCTGCCTGAGAATCATGTGCAACAGCTTCACGCTTTACGGCATAAGGCACTAGCCATGGGGCTATACGCTTTGCCGCCTTTATATACTCCACTGCAAGAACGTTATTTGGTGTGGAGAATATCTCTTCGGCGGTTCTGCCATAAAGACCTATGGAGGCTTCATACATAGCCTGCGGGTAGGACTTTCCCTGAGATAAAAGTTCTCTTACCTGCTGTGAATTTTCAAGCATTGCGGATATTTCAGCTGCCTGTTCAAGGGCGTTCCTATCACCGCTTTCACAGCCGAAAGACAAGGTCGTTACCACGTCCTCCCCAAGACCTGCAAGAAGCCTTACTGCACTTCTTGCAAAGACCTCACTGTTTGAACATGAGAACGGGCATGGCAGTTCTATAACAAGGTCTGCACCGTTTCTTATAGCAGCCTGCGCTCTGTCATATTTTGAGAAAACAGCCGTTGAGCCACGCTGCACGCAATCGCCGCTCATTACTGCGACGATACCCTCTGCGCCAGCCTGTCTTGTGGCTTGTATCTGATATTTGTGTCCGTTATGGAACGGATTATATTCCGCAACTATTCCCGCAATTTTCATTTTTTTACTCCTCTTTCTACCCTATGCTTATTTTATTCCGTCTTTCAAAAGCTTACTGCGAATTATGATACTAATATGTTAAGCCCTAGTAAAAAAATTGTGCAATATGTATATTTATGAAAAAAGCTCTTGAAATTTATCATTAATATTGATATACTATAAGTATATGATATTATGGGCTTAAAGTCAAGCCCGTTATCTGACATATTATAATCGGGAGGAGATTTTTTCCAATGAAAATCTTAGTTGTAAACGCAGGTTCATCATCACTTAAATATCAGCTTCTGGATATGAAGGACGAGTCTGTTATCGCAAAGGGCAACTGCGACCGTATCGGTATCGACGGCCATGTAAGCGCAAAGACAGGCGACGGCAGACACATCGAGGAGGATTGCAATTTCCCTACTCACACTGAGGCTTTTGAAAAGCTCGTTGAGGTACTCACATCAGGCGAAACAAAGGTCATCGACTCTATGTCTGAGATATCAGCCGTTGGTCACAGAATAGTTCAGGGTGCTGAGATATTCAAGGAGACCTGCCTTGTAACAGACGAAGTTATCGACCAGATCGACTCACTGGCTGAGCTTGCACCTGTACATAACCACCCACACGCTCTTGCACTGAGAGCCTGCAAGGCAGTTATCCCAGCAGGCACACCACAGGTAGTCGTATTCGACACTGCTTTCCACTCAACAATGCCAAGAAAGGCTTATCTCTACGGTCTGCCATACGAGTGCTACACTGATCTTCATGTAAGAAAATACGGCTTCCACGGAACATCACACAGATTTGTTTCAGGCGAGCTTGCAAGAGTAATGGGCAAGCCTATCGAGGAGCTTAAGATAGTTTCATGCCACCTTGGAAACGGCTCATCTATCACAGCTATCAACGGCGGCAAGTCTGTTGACACATCAATGGGCTTCACTCCTCTTGACGGTCTTGTAATGGGCACACGCTGCGGTTCTGTTGACCCTTCTGCTGTTGACTATGTTGAGAAGAAAATGGGGTTCACACCTGACCAGATGACAGAATACATGAACAAGAAGTCAGGCTTCCTTGGTCTTTCTGGTATCGGCTCTGACAACAGAGATATTCAGGCTGCTGCAAGCGAGGGCAACGAGAGAGCTCTTATCGTAAGCGAGATATTTGCTTATCAGATCAAGAAGTTCATAGGCTCATACGCTGCTGCAATGAACGGTCTTGACGCTGTCATATTCACAGGCGGTATCGGTGAGAACGCACCTGAGGTAAGAGCGGCTGCTTGCTCAAATCTCGATATTCTCGGTATCCACATCGACGCTGAGAAGAACCTCTGCCGTGGAATACTCAAGGAGATCTCCACAGACGATTCTAAGACAAAGGTTTACGTTATCCCAACAAACGAAGAGCTTCTCATTGCAAGAGATACTCTGGCACTTATTTCTAAGTAATATTTCAGATAACATTAAGGACGGCTTTCTTATGAGAGCCGTCCTTTTTTGGCGCATAAAAAAGGCGCAGGAGAGGTTTTCCTGTGCCTTGATTTGTTTGATAAGACCGCCAATTTTCATGTAGGGGCTGGCGCCCTCGACAGCCCGATTTTGAGAGTGTAAAAGTTTGAATTATCACGAAGTTTTGTGGGTTGACGAAATATCGAGAAGTGGGACGTCGTATTTGTTTGAATGTACGATATTGACTATATACGTTTTCCAAACACCATTGTATCAGGTCTTAACGCCTGAGAACTGCGTCTGATAAAGCCTGTAGTAACAGCCCTTGGCGGCGATAAGCTCCTCATGACTGCCCTGCTCTGCTACTCGTCCGCTGTCGATAACGACTATCTTATCTGCGTCACGGATAGTGGAAAGTCGGTGAGCGATGATAAGGGAGGTTCTGTTTTTCATAAGAGCCACCATTGCGGACTGAATGTGCATCTCAGTTCTGGTATCAACCGAGGAAGTGGCTTCGTCAAGAATAAGTATCTTCGGGTCGGCAAGCACTGCTCTTGCTATGGAGAGAAGCTGACGCTGACCTTGTGAAAGGTTTGAGCCGCCCTCGGCAAGCACTGTGTCGTAACCCTCGGAAAGTCTTTCTATGAACTCGTCTGCGTTCGCAAACTTTGCCGCCGCCTTTATTTCATCAAGGGTGGCGTTTTCTCTGCCGTAGCGGATATTCTCCTCTATGGTGTCCTTAAAAAGCACTGTATCCTGCAAAACTATGGCTATGGAACGTCTGAGCTTGTCTTTCGGGATATCGTAAATGCTCTGACCGTCTATAGTTATCTCACCGCTGTCAACGGGATAAAATCTTGTGAGGAGGTTCACTATGGTGGTCTTGCCTGAGCCTGTTGCACCGACTATGGCTATTTTCTGACCTGCTTTTACTTCAAGATCGAGGTCTTTCAGCACCTGCTTTTCAGGAACGTACGAGAAGTCGATATGCTTGAAGTCGATATCGCCTTTGACGTTTTCCACCTCAAAGTCAGCCTTGCCCTCGTCAGTTTCCTTATCGGCGTCCATGACCTCAAAGATACGCTCTGCGCCTGCTATTGCGGTCTGGATATTTGCAAACTGGTTTGCAATCTCATTGATAGGACGTGAGAACTGTTTTGAATAGAGTATAAAAGCCTGAATAGTTCCCACTGTTATAAAGCCTTTTATTGCGAACCAGCCGCCAAATGCAGCGATAAGGATAAAGCCGAAATTGGATATTAAGTTCATGCAAGGACCCATTACACCACCGAATATCTGAGCTTTTATGCCGCATTTTTTCAGATTGTTGCTCATTTTCTCGAACTTGTCAACAGCGTCCTGCTCTTTGCCATAGGAAACGACCGTTCTATATCCGACTACCATTTCCTCAACTTCGCCGTTTATCTCGCCAAGAAGCACCTGCTGTTTGATGAAGTATTTCTTCATATACTTTGTGAGTACGCCTGAAACGAATATGGTAAGGAACACTGTAGACAGCGAGATAAGGGTAAGAAGCGGTGAATACAGAAGCATTATGACAACTGTTCCCACTATGGTCAGCACGCCTGAGATGAGCGAGCCTATAGACTGAGAGATAGTTGTGGAGATATTCTCGACGTCGTTTGTCATACGGCTCATTATATCGCCATGGCTATGGGTATCGAGATATTTTATAGGAAGTCTTACAAGGCTTGAGAACAAGTCTTTACGCATGGTCTTTACTGTGTACTGTGAAAGCTTTGCGGAGAATATTCCCTGCATATAGGTGAAAACAGAGGACAGGAGATAAACTGCCCCAAGACCTATAAGCGTTTTGCCAAGTGCACCGAAGTCAACGCTTGTTTTCTTTTTGGTGAGAGTGATGCAGTCGATAGCTATCTGCTGTATTGACGGTGCGGCAAGATTGAGCAGAGTTATGATGAGCATTACACCGATAAGAGCGAAAAACAGATATCTGTTCCTGCCTATATAGCCGATAAGCTTTTTAAGGGTGTTCTTTGCGTCCTTAGGCTTTTCCATTGTGAGCCTTGCACCGTGCGGTCCGCCCGGCTTTCTTCCGCCGGGTCCCATTGGAGACATTGGAGGCATTACACTTCACCTCCTGACGTTTTTACCTGTGAAGCGTAGATATCCTGATATACTTCGCAGGTCTTTAATAGATTTTCATGAGTATCGCAGGCACAAAGCTTGCCGTGGTCGAGGACGGCTATCCTGTCGCATGATTTTACGCTCTGGATACGCTGTGCGATTATGATAAGGGTAGTGCCGTTCATTTTGCGGTCTATCTCCGCGCGGAGCTTTGCTTCTGTGCCAAGGTCGAGGGCGGAGGTGGAATCATCAAGAATGAGGATCTCAGGTTTTTTAAGTACCGCTCTTGAGATAGAAAGTCTTTGCTTCTGACCGCCTGACAGTGAAGCTCCCTTTTCGGCTATAATACCCTCATAGCCTGCAGGTATCTTCTGAATGAACTCGTCAGCCTGAGCTGCCTGTGCAGCGGAGATGACCTCCTCATGAGTAGCGTTTTTGTCGCCCCACTTTATGTTGTCCTCAACTGTGCCTGAGAAAAGCTCGCTCTTTTGCAGAACTATGCCAACTTTCTTTCTAAGTTCATCAAGCTTGCAGTCCTTGACGTTCACGCCGTCAACAAGGACTTCCCCTGCTGTGCAGTCATAAAATCTTGGAATAAGATTTACAAGGGAGGATTTTCCTGAACCTGTTGCACCTAGTATGGCGACGCTCTCACCTGACTTTATATCAAGGGTAAGGTCTGAGATAACAGGTCTGCCCTTGGTTTCAGGATAGGAAAATGAAACGTTTTTAAAGCTCACTGTGCCCCCTGTTTTATCTGCAAGGGAAACGCTGCCGCTTTTTATAACAGGGTCAGTTTCGAGGACTTCTCTCAATCTGTTTGCAGATGCGGAAGCCTTTGCGAGGGTCTGGAACATCATAGACATCATCATTACGCCATGCAAGACCTGAGTAAGATATGTGATAGCCGCCATGACCTCACCGACCTTCATAGCTTGCGCCTGCACCTGCCAGCCGCCTATAACTATAACGGCAATAACAGACAGATTGAGTATTATCATAAGAAGCGGCTGAAGGATAGCCATAAGGGTCTGAACACGGAGGTTTGATTCCATAAGGCTTATATTTGCATCGTCAAAACGCTTTTCTTCTGTATCCTCTCTCACATAGGCTTTTACTACTCTTGCGCCTGTGACGTTCTCCTGAACCACAGAGTTTACGCTGTCAAGACGTTTTGCAACGATAGAATAGTATGGGTTTGCCTTTTTGAGAATTACTATCATCATGATTATCTCGATAGGCAGTGCACAGAGAATTATGATGCCGAACCTGACGTTCAGAGTGAGCATCATGATTATTCCGCCGAAGAACAGCAGGCTGTCACGCACCAACATTCTCAGCATGAAGTCTACCATTTGCTGGATAGCGGTTATATCCGCTGTAAGACGTGTTACCAATGAGCCTGTAGTGAACTTGTCGGTCTGTTCAAAAGAAAGACCCATGACACGCTTAAAAACGTCCACACGCAGATCTCTTGAAAAGCTTTGGGAAGCTATCCCACCGAACGCAGACGCCGCAATTCCGCAAGCTCCGCCACCTATAAGAACAAGGAGCATGAGAAGTCCCGTTCTTATGATAAGATCCATATCCTGACCCAGCACGCCATCGTCAACTATTTTTGACATAAGCTTTGGCTGAAGCAGGTCGCCCAGCACTTCTCCCACCATGGATAGAGGTGTCAGCACCGCAAACAGTGCATAGGGCTTCAAGTATTTGCTTAGTTTTACTTTCAAAGCAGTTCCTCCTAAAATTTTATTTCAGGCTACTTATACGCAGGGGAACATTGACGGAAGATAGCAAATACAGAGCAGTGGGCTGTCAAGGACGCCAGCCACTACAAAATGTGTGATATAACTTTTTATGTAGTGGCGAACAGCGTTCGCACGCATTGCTTTTGTTTTGCTAATGATCGCATCGACTTTTCACTGCTGGTGACAAGGCAGAGCCTTTGAAATCACAGCCCTAATTGTGCATTATCTCAAGCTCCCCGGACAGCTCCTGCGCTGTCATTTTTCTGCTGAGGGAGGCTTTGTCTATCAATATGGTAACAGGCTCTTTTCCGTGGATATCGAACCAGTTGTCAGAGAAAACGCAATCTGCAGTTTTTAGGCTAAGGCAAACGCTTTTGGCGTAATTCTCGGCACAGAATGTCAGGGCGAATTTATCCTCGCTTTCTGATATGCCGTAGGTTATCTTTGGCTCTAAGAATGTAAATTCTTTCGGGCGCACAAAGAGCGTTGTGCCAAAGCTCAACACCTCGCCGTTTTCCATAATGGAATATTCGAGATATTTTTCACGAGGGTCGGTACGGTTTTTAAGCTCGTCTGAAAGGTCTATGTCAAGGACGTTTTGTGCGGTAAGAGCCGGAACGCTCACGGATTTTTCGCCGCTTTGCAGAATTTCAGCTTTATTGTTTCTCAGCGTCCATTTTACCACGCCCTCAAAGGCTGTCATGCGCTCGTTGGATATGTTAAGGACAGGCTTTTTTCTATGGGTATCGTCGCAGGAGATAAGGCATGGAGCGTAAAAACGCTTTGCATAATAATGCAGACCTTTCCACCTGCCGAAATAGTCGATACTTGACCATGAGATAACAGGGTTTGAATCATTCACCTGCCAATAGGCAGAACCCATACATCTGCCTCTTGCTCTTCTCATATGCTCGACATTCGAGCGTATGCAATCCGCCTGAACGAGCTGTGAGGAATAGATGAGCTGTTTGAAATCGTAAGGATATCTTACCATTTGAGCGAGATAGTACATTATCTTCTCGTTGCCCTGAACGCACTTCTGGTGGGCCGCCATAACTGGTGAGCAAAGGTCAAAGTCGCCCTTTGTTTCATCAGCAAAGGCACGGCAGGTCTTTATATCAGGCAGGCTTTCAAAGCCGTATTCTGAGCAGAAGCGGTAATAAAATTCTCTGAACGCTTCGATAGGCTTGAAGTTGTGCCAAACGTCCCAATAGTGCATATCCCCTGCATGGTTTGAGGAAGCGTCCTTGAAGCCTCCCCCTGATGAAGGTGATGACGGCCAATAGAAGGTGTTTTCGCATGGGTCATAGGCTTTAAGCACCTGTGGGATAATATCCTCAAAAATGATAAGATAGTCACGCTTTGCTTCCTCGTCCTCGGGGAGGCCCCAATATTCCCATGCGGATTCTATCTCGTTGTTGCCGCACCACAGACCAAGAGAGGGGTGGTTTCTCAGGCGGATAACGTTGTCACGGACTTCCCCACGGACAGTTTCTTCAAACTCCTCTGTGAGCAGATATGCAGAGCAGGCGAACATAAAGTCCTGCCATACTATGATACCATTCTCGTCGCAGTAGTCATAGAAATACTCGTCAGGATAATAACCGCCACCCCACACTCTTATAAAGTTATAGTTTGCGGCCTTGCAATCTGCAAGGAGCTTTCTTGTTTTCTCCTCGTTACAGCGTGTGACTATCTGGTCTTCGGGGATATAGTTTGCGCCCATTGCGAATATCTTCACGCCGTTGTTTATGAAGCAGAACTCCTCGCCCCACTGATCTTTTTCACGGCTGACAGTGAGCGTTCTAAGACCTATGCGCTGTGTATTTTTATCAGCGCACGAGCCGTTTTCATTATACAAAGTCACTGCACAGATATAAAGTGGCTGTTCGCCATAGCCGTTCACCCACCAAAGCTGAGGGTCGTTTATCACAAGCTCTGTTTCATAATATTCTGCACTTTCCTCCAGGCTTATGACGGCTTTTGCGGTGATATTGCCCTGCGGGTCGGATATTTCCACCATAGCTTTTTTACAGCCGTGGTTTTCTATATGCAAAAGGGCTTTCAAAGTCACTTTGTTATCGGTGTGCTTTTGGCTGTAGTAAACGTCAAGTATACGTCCGTCCTGTGGGATAACAAGAGATACCGAACGCCATATTCCCATGTCAGGGAGCATTGGACCCCAATCCCAGCCGAACATACAATGGGCTTTTCTTATATGTGTATAGCCTGTCATGGTGGAGTCAACGCCCCAAAGGTGACGTTTTTCGTCCATTTCTTTTATGTATCTGTTTGGCGAGGTTATTTTCACTGTGAGAGTGTTGTCCCCCTCTTTGATAATACCATGGACAGGAAACTCCCACACTCTGTGCATATTGTTCACTCTGCCAAGGTGAATGCCGTTGAGATAGACGTTTGCTATGGTATCAATGCCGTCAAAGTGCAGGACAGTATGCTCGCAGTCTGCGGCGGTCTTATCTGCGGTGAATGTAGTTTCAAAATCGTAATCATCATCACATATCTGTGTGGAGATATACTCGTTCTCACGATAATATGGGTCGGGTATCTTTTTATAGTCAAGCAGGGTCTTATATACAGAGCATGGAACTTTGCAATCAAAGCTCTCCTGCGAGCCTGCTTTTTTCATTTTCCAGTTATCGTTAAGGCTTACTGTTATACTCATTATTTTTCTCCTTATTTATCATGGACGCAGAAAAGGTTTGTTTCCCATGCGGGGTAATATCTTTCCTGACGGATATAGAATTTGTATCCCTTGCAAAGACTGTTTATATACAGAGGCAGGGTGATGTAATCATATGGTCTGTGATACAATGCACTGCATATTTTGGGGGCATAGCGTGAAATGGTATATTCACTGCCTTTGATAGCTTCTAGGTCTGCTCCCTCAACGTCATATTTTATATAGGTGCATTTTTTGCCTGCAAGAACGCTGTCCAGACTTCTTGCACGAACTTTTTTTCCTGCGGCATCTACTCTGCCCTGTCTGCCTGCGCCACCAGCGAAATAAAGCTCGGTATCAATGCTCCATGCGGCGGCATTGTAAAGACTTATATTGTCATTGGCTTTTAGATTTTTCAGGCATTTCTGAAAGTTTTTTCTCTCAGGTTCGAGGGCATATATTCTCTCATACTTTCCCCCTGTGCGTGAGATAAGCTCTTCGGCAGTGTCGCCTGTGTATGCTCCCAAGTCGCAGTATATCTCGTTTTCTCCAAGGGGAAGTATCTCGGTTATCTTGTCCTTATCCGTAAATATCTCACGGAGATAAGAAAGCTTGCCTGTTATCTTGAACGCTGTCAGCTTTTCAAAGGTAAGCTTTGAAATATCGTCATCAAAAAGGCGGTAAGCTTTTTCAGCCTGAGAATACATTGAGAGAAGCTTTTCCTTGCTGAAATTTTCATCGCCTGCAACGCACATTTCCGGCACTATGACCTCGCAGCTTTTTTCAATATTGTCGATACGCTCCATTATCTCAGGCAGGCTCGTGCCAAAGCCAAGCACAACTGTGATATCCCCAAACTGCGCTTGCACCTGAGAGAAAGTCTTCACCTTAAACCCTCTGAAGCTTTGTCCACGGACAAAATCGTCGCTTGCAAAAACACCTGTGCATTTTATGCCAAGTCTATCAAATTCATCAAGAAGCTTTTCCGCTCCATCGCCCATGCCGTATATGAATATCGGCTTTTCGCAGGTCTTGAGCCTGTCCCACGAGCTTTCAAGGGACTGAAAATATTCTTTTGAAAACATTCACACTTTCCTTTCCAAAAAAGGCTCTCACAGAAAGATCTGCGAAAGCCCCTTATTCTTATAGAACTTTATATGATATCGTCATCGATATCAAAATCATCATGATCATGGCAATGACCGCCGTCACCGCCAACCATATCTCTGCCCCTTACACGGTATCTATCACGATTTATATCGATATACTTATCAAGCTGTGCAAGCACATCTCTTGGTGCTTTTATGGACTTGACTTCCTTAACAGGCGTATCAACGTCTTTGACATTCATTACTATTGTGCCACAGCCGAACATTCTTTGTCCCAACGGCAGGACAAGCTTTTTGTCGATGACCCTATAAAGGTCAAGCTCGTCTTCCTCTATGCTAAGAAAACCCTTGCGTGTTATAAACTTATCTTCTGTGAGAAAATATCTTGTAAATGATATAGGCAGACCAAAAATCGTTCTTTTCTTATCTGTCCAAATGTAATTGATAACGTCTTTTTTCATAAAACGACGTCGCCTCCCTCAACATTATCTATAATTTTTTACATAGACATCATTGCAAACCGGTGGCACAAAAAAGCTGCTGACCATGTTTTTGCAACGATCCTCCCGTATATTTTACCACGCAACAAAGCTTTTGTCAAGAAATTATCCTTTGTAAAAGCTATGTAAAAATGCCATTCATTTATATATTTCTATATCATTTCGCAAATATTAATAAATGCAAAATCATACATTTATCTTAATATTTTATTAATCATATAGCAATCTTTGCTGGCGTTTTCGACTTTTTTCTACATAAAATAAGCTTTCATAACAATGTAAAGTTGATGTAAAATATAGTGAATCGTCAATTTATTCATATAATATATTGATTTAAACGACACAAAAGCATATTTTCTCTGTGTAAATTACAATATTTGCACAATTATCTCATTCGAAATTTGGTCATAACCGACATTTATTTATTTACTGTGTATAGATTGTTGCGTGTTTCTTAAAACATAGTACAAGAAGCAAGAAAATTAAGTAAAAAACTTGAAATTATATTGTAAAAATGTTATACTGCAAGTGTAGTATAAAGTTAAAAAAATAAAAAAACCGGAGGAAGATTTAAAATGTGTAAAAAAGACGTGATCAAAATCCTTGTCGGAAGCCTCAATCAGGCCGGCATGAAGGTGGCAGACTATCTGAAAAAACAGGGGTACAATGTTGCACAGTCAGACTACAATCCACTGGAGATACAGCTTGAGGTGCTTAAAAGCAAACCTGATTTTCTGATAATTTCAGAAATAACTGAATTTCCATACGAGCTGTGCAAAAATCTCAAAGGGGCTTGTCCTAAGCTGAAAATAATCATGCTTTCCGACAGAAAAACCAACAATGGACTTGCAAAATACGCAGACATGATAATAAAAAGTCCTCTAAGCTGTGCGGATATCAAAAACGCACTCAGAGCGCTTCAGTGTCCTGACGATTCTGCAGATCTGAACATCACAATAACACGAAGCTCTGATGAGGGGTACACCAATGGCGACATACAATCTGCTATATCCACCGTAATGAAGCGGTTATGCATAACTCCGAATTATAACGGCTATGGCTACATTAAAGAGGCAATAAAAATGGCTCTTACGACAGACAAAGCCAACAGACGTGTCACAAAGGTCATTTATCCAGAGATAGCGGCGGCACATGGAGTAACCACAGTAAGCGTTGAAAGAAACATGCGCACCGCCATAAGGATCGGTTGGGAAAAGGCTCATGACAAAGACAAAGCCGAGATATTCGGTAATTTCGCCATAAGACCTGACCACTACCCCACGAACAGCGAATTTATTTTCGTTGCCGCCGAATACATAAACAGCAAATATCCAGCGGAAAAGGCATTATCAGCAACCGCTGAACATACTAGCGAAAGTAATTTATTTATCTGACAAGAAGAAAGCCGTTATGCCCACAGGCACAGCGGCTTTTTTCTATATAAACGAAACGTCCTGCAGTAAATGACAACGGGCTGCCCTGCGGACGCAGATCTTCGGCTGCGTCACCCACTGCCATACGATCACTGCAGACGCTCCGTTATCTCATTTTATGCCGACATGGTTTTTATGACACAAAAAAGCGTACCGAAAAATCGGCACGCTCAGTGTTTAAGTAAAAGCCGCCTTGCCGTCGCACAGCCGATAAACCCGCTATAAAAGCAGGGTGGGTAAAACAGCCTGAAAGCTTCACGCTCCCTTCGTCCGTTTACGAAACGGCAAATGCGGTTTCGTTCGGGAGGTCTGCAATCCCTTTCCAGAGTCTGAATCCCTTTTTAGAAGTGTTGGATTTATAATAACTGTGCTTGTTCGCACAAGGCAGGAAACTTTTTCTGTTATTTAGTATATCACAACATATCCATAATATCAATAGGTAATTTCAGCAAATCAAAGTACATAAAATTGTACATTTTACATATTGACAAGCCTATATGCTGAGATATTTTTCTTATGACAGGTGATCGTGACAACCGCAGCCACAGCCGCAATCATCGTCTTCGTCCTCATCGTCAAACTCGAACATTTCATCGATACGCTCCATGAACATCTGACCGATCTTCTCATACTCGTCATCATCTTCGATAGAAGCAAGTATCTCGTCATTGTTCTCGTCATACTCAGCCTTGAGTATCACAACGTCGCCTGAATCTTCAAGGGCTTCATCACCGTTCTCATAATAAGGAGTGAGAGCATAATACTTCTCGTCACCATACTCCATTGCGTCCAACAGCTCAAAAGTCTGCTTATTACCATTTTCGTCCTCCAGCTCGTAGAGGTCCGGCAGAAACTCGTTATCCATAATTATCCTCCTAACATGATCTTGTGCGGTATATCGGCACTTCCTGAGTGGGATATATCGAAAAAATCAGAACAGAAAGACTGTTTCTGACCACCGCAACACTTTAATTATACTACACTGCAAAATCAAAGTCAAGCGCATTTTGTAAAAGTAATATTAAATATAAAAACCATAAAAAAGTTGAGAAAAACTATTGACAAGTAACAAAAGATGTGGTATAGTATAGTCAAGGAAAAACAAAAAGCCAAACAAAAGCAGACAACAGGGTTCGCTGAAACGGTCAACGGTCTGACGATACAGTAACGATTTCAGAGGGCACGGCAAAGCGAAGTAAGGCAAGAGGTTTTCCTTATATATCACAGGCAGATCGGTGGACACAGCATATACCCGACACTAGGTACACTACAGTTCAGCAGGCGGGCAGGCTCATCGGATACCTAATAAGATATGAAAGGAGCGAGTCCAATGGACGCATCAGAGATCCAGGAGAGTATCCATAGGCTCGGCAATTTCTTAAAGTAAGAAAGGATCAAGACGCAGACGAATGAGCTGACAGGAATCCAGACATATATGATTTACACAGGAAGAAATTGCAGAGCCTCATGGATTAATCACAGCACAGAGTTACTGCAATTTAAGGATACTCTCAAATTTACAATTGAATATTTTGCAACTTTTATATAAGGAGTGATCGACATGATCGGTTACAGAAGGTTTGCAAATAAAATTTAGACAGGAGTGTTTCCAATGCACAATTTCAGCTTTTCAGAGGTAAAGAAATAAACTGAAAGAGTGATTCCAATGTAAATTTAGCTTCTGAACATAAAAAGCTCACAGAGCTATAAAAATCAAATAAATTTCGAGGAGTGGTGCATATGAAAATGCACAAAAGGAACTTGAACATGAAATAGAATGGAGTGAGTCCGCCAAGAAATTTACGAGCTTAATGCTCTTACTGATTTGATTTACTGACTAAGATTTTTTCTAAAGATCATATAAAATACTGAAGGAGTGGTGCGTTATGAAAATGCACTCAAGGCTTTTGAACATCTGATATTTGGAGGTGAATCCGCCAGTTACTTCAGCAAGGCTTATCTGATATGATGAGCATAAGATCTTGAAATTATGCGAAAGGCGATAATTCCAATGGAAATGTAATAAGTTTCATTGACAATAAATTTTCACGAAAGGTGTTAAGTCCGATGGCACGTTAAGTTTTATCCACTGAGGCATAACTTAATATTTTGAAAGGAAATAGATCCAATGGAAAGGTAATTTGCACTTAGAGATTATTTTTACCGAAAGGAAATAGATCCAATGGAATAGCTTATATTATGCGGACAGAATTTTACTGAAAGGCGTGAGTCCAAAGTACAATTTAGCATGAGTTTACGACTAGAATTTTCAGAAGGGCGTAATACCAATGGCATAATCAATATGAACGTACATACTTAACTATGTGGTGTATTCAGATATCACATAGTTAAGTTTTTTTGTAAGGGGTGGGACGTCGAGGACGCCGTCCCCTACAACATTCAAGAAAACAAGGAAGCACCCTGCGGTGACCCGCCCCCTGTCAAGTAGACAGCGCAAAAAACAAAAATATTCTATGTTGT
>NZ_LARF01000028.1:0-31810 GCF_000980385.1 Ruminococcus sp. N15.MGS-57 | reverse complement strand
TTTCCCAAAAGCAGGAAATCTCGACTCTTTGAGCGCTGTTTTTTTACAACGCCTTCATCATATTCTTTTATCAGCCAAATTCAAATCCGCCAGCCCTCACTCTGTCGATAAAGTCCCCGAGAATATCAGTATTGGTTTTCGATACCGAGTGAAGCAAATAAATTGCCCCCGGGTGAGCCGCATTCACAAGCTTTTCAAGTGCCTGCCCCTCATCAGGCTGATTGTTCACGTCCCAATCAGCGTAAGCAAAGCTCCAAAGCTCAGTCTCATAACCGCAGTTTGCCGTCACTCCAAGAGAGAACTCCGAAAACTCACCCATAGGCGGTCTGAACACTGTCATGGTATAATCATAGTTATCCTCCATATACTTATGGAAATCCTTTATCTCCGACTCACATTCCGCCTGTCCAAGCGTCGGCATAGAATAATGGTGTACCGAATGATTTCCCACAATATGCCCCTCGTCTATCATACGCTTCACAAGCTCAGGATTTTTCTCTGCATAATCCTGCAAAAGAAAAAACGTCGCCTTGACCTTTTTCTCTTTCAGCACATCGAGGATCTTTTCAGTGTATCCATTCTCATAACCCTGATCAAAGGTCAGATATATCTTGTCATCATTATTTATAGCCTTTGCGTTAAGCTTGCCGTATTGTGCATTAAAATCAAGCGCACCAGTCGTCCTGTTCTTTTCGTCCACAAGAACGCCTTGACCATATCCGACTTTGTCATGTGAAAGCCCCGAAAGATCTATCTTTTCCTTTGCGGTTTTCTTTCCCACAGCCACAGGCTCGATGACCGCCGAGCTTGTTCCCTCTGATGAATTTCCCTCACGCATTATCACTGTCCTGCCACAAGCACTGAGCGCTACAACTGCACAAATAAGTGCCATGCAATTTCTTATCTTCATATGAAGCCCTCCGTTTTCTTATCATCTTATACTATTATGTTCAGAAAACGGCTTTATACAAAAATACGTTTCAGGTAAATTCTGACGTAAAACAAAAAAGGCGGTAAAAACTACCGCCTTTAAATATCAGTTATGACTCAAGATAGGACTTCACCAATGCCTGCAAAAGTTCATCTCTGTCAATATGACGAATAAGACTTCTGGCATTATTGTATGTTGTTATGTAGGTCGGGTCCTCAGAAAGAATATAACCTACGATCTGATTAATAGGATTATAGCCCTTCTCTTTCAGAGCGTCATATATAATTGTAAGTGTCTTTTTCAGCTCAGCCTCCTTGTCGTGCTGTACTGAAAACTCCATAGTTTGTTCGTGCATTATGCTCAACCCCTCTGCAATGTATTAATATCAGCAATACGCCTGATATTATTATACTCCATTTGTTTCAAAATAACAAGTCCAAAAGCAAAATTTATGCACATTATACAAATCAAGCACTATATTTTTTACATTCTGAGTTCAGCACCGATAGCCTTGAGAGCTTCAAGAACTTTCTTCATAGCCTTGTCAGCCTGCTCGTCAGTAAGCGTGCCGTCATGTGAACGCATTGAAATGGAGTATGAAACAGACTTTTTGCCCTTTTCGATCTGCTCGCCCTTGTAAACGTCAAAGAGCGTTACCTTTTCAAGTATCGAGCCAACAGCCTTGCTTATAGTCTTTTCAAGAAGAGCCGCAGGGATATCGTCATCACAAACGATAGACAGATCTCTTGTTGTAGCAGGATACTTAGGCAGCGGCTTATATGTCTTCTGAGCAACACAGCTTGCCATAAGCTCAGGAACATTTATCTTTCCCACATAAGCTCTTGCGTCAATGCCGTAGTTCTCCAAAACTCTTGGGTGAAGCTCGCCAAAAATGCCGATCTCCTGACCATTTACTTTAACGACAGCAACTCTGCCTGGATGAAAAGCGTAGAACTCGTCAAAGCTACATTCAGCAGTAGCCTTTTCAAATTCAACTTTCTGTGCGCCGAGCTTAGAGAGCAGACCCTCTACAATGCCCTTGATATCATAAAAGTCAGCCTTTGTCTCAGTGTCATAGAAACCAAAACCAAGTCTTTCAGGCTCGTTAGGAAGCACCTCTCCCTCAACAGGTATATACTCGTTTCCTCTCTCAAAGATATAGCACTCAGGGTTGCGGTAGCTGTAGTTTCTTGCAAGCACTTCACATACAGACGGAATGATAGTCGTTCTCATAACGCTAGTGTCCTCGCCAAGAGGGTTTGTGATAACAACTGTCTTTCTCAGTTTTGAGTCAGCAGGAAGATTTATCTTGTCAAAATACTTAGGCGAAATGAATGAGAATGTAGATATCTCGTTAAGACCCATAGCGAGCATAGATCTCTGTATATGTCTGTCAAACTTCTGCGCCTCGGTGAGCTTAGCCTGAGCAACACCTCTAACGATAGTGTTTGGAATCTTGTTGTAGCCGTAAAGTCTAGCAACTTCCTCTGCCACATCAGCCTTGCAGGCAATGTCCACTCTGTACCATGGCGAAACTACCTTGCCGTCCTTTATCTCAAAGCCAAGCCTTGTGAGATATTCAACCATGTCGCTCTCAGGTATCTCAGTACCAAGGAACTTATTTATCCACTCAGGGTCGAAATCCACCGTCTTAGGTGTTTCGTCCTCATAGTTCTCATCAATGTAAGTCTTTACGACCTCACCTGCACCAAGCTCCTCAACAAGCTGGAAAGCTCTCATAAGAGCCTCGTAGCACTCATGTGGGTCAAGACCCTTTTCATATCTTGCAGAAGCGTCAGTTCTCATGCCAAGCTTCTTGGCTGTAGTTCTTACGCTTGCGCCGTCAAAGCAAGCAGACTCAAATACAACAGTAGTTGTATCGTCCATGATACCGCTGTATTCGCCGCCCATAACGCCTGCAACTGCAACCGGCTTTTCAGCGTCAGCAATAACGAGCATCTCTTCTGAAAGCTCTCTTACCTCGCCGTCAAGAGTTGTGATAGTTTCTCCTGCTTTAGCGTTTCTGATGTTGATAGATGCGTCCTTAACATATCTCAGGTCAAAAGCGTGCATCGGTCTGCCGTATTCAAGCATAACATAGTTTGTGATATCAACAAAGTTGTTGATAGGTCTAACGCCGCAGCCTCTGAGTCGTTCTCTCATCCAACGAGGTGACGGACCTATCTTTACATTCTTTACGATACCAGCCATATATCTCTTGCAAAGGTCAGTGTTGTGTATCTTTACCTTGAGCATATCGTTGATATCCCCGTCAATGCCCTTGAACTCGGGTTTCTTGACTTTCAGCTCTGTGCCGAAAGTAGCCGCAGTTTCTCTTGCAAGACCGATAACAGAAAGGCAGTCAGGTCTGTTTGAAGTTATCTCAAACTCAACAGTTGTGTCATTGTATCCAATAGCCTCATGTATATCCTTGCCTACTGTCTTGTCGCAGTCATCGCCAAGAATGAAAATTCCGTCCTCTATAGCATATGGGAAATCGTGAACAGAAAGTCCAAGCTCGCCCAGAGAGCAAAGCATACCATTAGAAGCAACACCTCTCAGCTTGCCCTTTGTTATCTTCACCTGCTTTCCCTCATGAAGAACAGATGACTTGTGCTTTGCAACTGGCACAAAATCTCCCTCATGAACGTTCTGAGCACCTGTAACTATCTGAACAGGCTCGTCCTCTCCAACGTCTACCTGAGTGATGAACATATGGTCAGAGTCAGGGTGACGCTCCATAGAAACTACCTTGCCCACAACAACGTTAGAAATATCCTTGCCCTCCTGCTCAAAGCACTCTACCTTTGAGCCTGAAAGCGTCAGAGCGGAAACAAAATCCTTTATCGGCATATCGCAGTCTACATAGTCTGCAAGCCATTTCATTGACAAATCCATTTATTATTCCTCCGTAATCTTATCATTTACCGCAGTTTTGTATCTTCTCGTCCAAGTCCTTTAAAAACAGCGGTCTATAAATATAGAAATCTTTCCACCGCTTTATGTTCACAGTATATTTTATCCCGAAATTATCAGTTATCTCAGCTTTCATGCTGTCATTGACACCATTTGTGCTGTGAACTATGGTCTTGAACTCTCTAATATCCGTATATTTTATAAGCAGTTTAGCCTTAGGCACATACATATATCTGTCAAGTAGATAAAAGGTCTTGTATTTGAACTCGCTTCCCTCTATCTCGCTTTCCAAAGCCAGCATATCCTGAGCGTCAAATTGCTCCAGCCTTGCAAGGTTCCCTCTGTATTGTTTTACCTGCCTTTTAAATCCTCTTATTCCGATAAAAAGCAGGACACCCAGAAAAATTATCAGAAACCCACATAGCATGAGCATATCCCATGCACTCTGCTGTTCTTTTACAAGCATGACCGATAACCCACCGCCAACGCCTACTATCAGCGCCATAAGTATGCTGATAGCCGCCGACGTTACAAGCTTAGCCTTTGACGGCACAAGCTTTCTGCAAAGCCTGCTCTGGCTCATAACTTCATTCATCAGAACTGCTCTAAAAATCTCATATCGTTCTCATAAAGCAGACGCATATCATTGATGTTGTATCTGCCCATTGTTATTCTTTCAAGACCGATACCAAATGCAAATCCGCTGTAAACCTCAGGGTCAATGCCACAGCCCTCAAGTACCTTAGGGTGTACCATACCTGCGCCGAGAAGCTCTACCCAGCCCTCCTGCTTGCACATTGAACAGCCCTTGCCATGGCAGTTGAAGCACATAAGGTCAACTTCAGCAGAAGGCTCTGTGTATGGAAAATGGTGCGGACGAAGTCTTATCTGAGTGTCCTCGCCGTAAAGACGCTTCATAAGAAGCTCAAGAGTACCCTTAAGGTCAGCCATAGTGATGCCCTTGTCAATAACAAGACCCTCTATCTGGTGGAACAACGGTGAATGTGTAGCGTCCACTGTGTCAGAACGATAAACTCTGCCAGGTGAAATGATTCTGATAGGCGGCTTTCTCTTCTCCATAGTTCTTATCTGAACGGAAGAAGTCTGTGTTCTAAGAACAACGTTCTCATTGATGTAGAATGTATCCTGCGTATCTCTTGCAGGGTGAGATTTAGGCATATTCAGTGCCTCGAAGCAATAATGGTCTGTTTCAACCTCAGGACCGTCAACGATATCAAAGCCCATGCCAAGGAACACTTCCTCTACCTCTTCAAGAGTAGCGTTCAGAGGGTGAGGTCTGCCTATTCTTGTTTTCTTGCCCGGAAGCGTAACGTCTATAGCTTCTTCTGTGAGCCTTACCTGCTCCATTTTGCTCTTAAGCTCTTCCTTACGCTTGTTGAGAGCGTTCTCGATATCAGCTCTTACCTTGTTTGCAAGCTGACCGATAACAGGTCTTTCCTCTGCGGAAAGCTTGCCCATTTGCTTAAGTATGGAAGTTATCTCTCCCTTTTTGCCAAGAAATCTTACTCTGAAATCTTCCAACAGCTTGGCGTCATCAATATGTGAAAGTTCTTCTTTCGCACGCTCGTCAATGCTTTTCAACTGTTCTTTCATTACTTATCCTCCTATAAAAATAAGCCCTGCCCCGACTAAACAGGACAAGACTTTGAAATTCTTGTTTATACCACCTATCAGTAAAGAGCCAACACTCTTCCGTCCTTAACGCAGACAGACGTTCACGCTTACTAAAGACTATCTCTCATTCGGCATGACCACTCGCAAGTGAACTTCATTTTGTCAGGATATAAAGCCGCTTTCAGAAAACGCACACACGCCACAGCTTCTCTCTGAAGACCCTTAGCAAAACTACTCTCTCGGTCATAGTGTTTTAAGTGTATTGATACAATAATATGTTATCACATTCCGCCTCACATTTCAAGGGCTTAACAAAAAGTTTACAACTACAACCCATGCTTATGAAGCCTGTCCCACTTCATATCCTCCTCGGAGTAATAATCGTCCTCCTCGTCCTCTATCTTGTTGTATTCCTTGTGTGGATAACCTATCTTCTCATAAAAGTCATTGATAAGCACAAGCTTGCCCTTAGTGTCCTGAAAGCTCAGAGCTATCATACCGTCCTCAGGCACAAAAGCTTTCTCCCCGCCCTCTTTGTCCTTTACCACAAAGCTTGACTTCTCCACATTTTTCAGCACGCAAATGAGTCTGCCCTTGTTTGTCTGATAAGACTTCTCTACCTCCTCATAGTAAAGGCATATGTGCAGATAGCTTTTAGAAAGCCCCATGCGTTGAGAGTGTTCAATGTGATCCTCATATATCCTCGTGTAAACATCGGTGTCCCGTGAAAACGAGTAATACCAGTACATAAGCCCGCCCACAGAACAATTGCAAGCCCCAAGCAATATAAGCAGAACCTTTGCAAAGACCGCACTTGCAAACACCGCACCAATTATGATGATAACGACCCCAAGCAGGATATTCTTATACATATTCCTCTGCATTTTCCTGTGTTCTTCAATATCATGTGCCGCCTTGACCTGCCTCTCCACCCTTGACAGCTTCGGAGGATATTCATAAACCGCCTGCAAAACATTCACCTCACAATTAGGATAACCATATGATACAAAAAATGCACAACACCCATAAGAGCATTGTACATTTTCTTATCTATTTTCAGTTTTATTATACACCTGAAAGGCGCAAAAGTCAACACGTTTGAATGAAATTGTGCTATATGTGTCCGCTATTAATAAAGAAAATAGATAGCCCAACAAGGATCAGGATTTATATTATGACCGTTTGGGCAATTCTGAATATACACCACATAATAAGTGTTGCCATATTTATTGTACAGATAGTCCAACTCGCTCTTATAAACCTCTATTGTGTCAGAAAGACTACTTTGCGTATATGGTACTGTATATACTGCATCATAACTTGCAGTTTCGGGAGTTACACTTCCTTCTTTTAATTCAAAAAATTCTTCGAGTGTATTGAAATCTGTTCCATATTTCCAAAATTCTGTGTAATGTTCCTTAATATACGTTGCTTTTTCTCTTGAATATGCTGTGAGTTCCTTTTTCATAGCATCAATATCTGCCTGCGTGATTTTGTCACTCTTCTTAGTTGTCGCCGTCACGACACCCGAATACTTGCCATAGTGATTATTATTCGTCTTTTTGTCGTCCTGCTTGCAAGCCCTTATCTTGAACTGATACTTTGTCGCAGGCGCAAGCTTCTTCACAGTGTAGCTTGTCCCTGTGGTCTTGCCTATCTCTTTCCATTTGCCTTTTATGTTCTGATAAATGCGGTAATTTGTACAGCCTATCTTCGTCCAAGAAAGCTTAACGCTGTCAGTGCCAACACTGCTTACCTTTAGCCCCTTGCAAGCCTGCGGATTGGTCGCCGTGTTCCAGTTTGCGGAATATTTTCCGTAAACTTTCTTGCCATTTACAGTCTTGTATGCCCTTACTTTAAAATTTTCTCTCGTTGCATTAGGCAGCTTCTTAACTGTGTAGCTCGTACCCTTGCAATCCCCAAGCTTGTTGTACTTGCCGTTTTTTCGCATATAAACAGTGTAACCGCTCGCACCCTTTACCTTGCTCCAGTTGAGCTGTATCTCACTGTTTGAAAGCGTCTTTGATTTAAGCCCCGTTACCTTGCCAACACTCGCCGCTTCCGCAACGATAGCCGTCTGTGAGAATATCCCCATATCCTCCGCCGCAGGTACAACAGCCCCCGTGCCCATAAGCATTGCCGCCATAACAACAGCCGCCGTTTTCTTCATACAATTCTTCATAAAAAGCACCTCTCCCGATTCTCTATAATTTCCCATATATCATGGTAATATTATATAATACCATAAAGTCAAATATTTGTCAATACTTTTACAAAAAAATCATCAAATATTTTGCAAAATTCCGTAGGGGCGAACACTGTTCGCCCGTCGAAGCAATACACAAAAAGCACAACGCCCACCAAGAGCATTGTGCTTTTATCATATCTCAATCAATTACCCATTCTTCTTGCTGTCATTCTCTCTTATCTCAACACGACGAATCTTACCGCTGATAGTCTTAGGCAGCTCGTCCACGAACTCAACTATTCTAGGATACTTGTAAGGCGCAGTTGATTGCTTAACATAGTTCTGAAGCTCCTTAGCAAGCTCAGGAGAAGCAGTGTAGCCCTTTGCAAGCACGATAGTAGCCTTAACTACCTTGCCTCTGATAGCGTCATCAGCCGCAGTGATAGCGCACTCAAGTACAGAAGGGTGTTCCATAAGGATACTCTCTATCTCGAAAGGTCCTATACGATAACCCGAAGCCTTGATAAGGTCATCCGTTCTTCCAACATACCAGTAGTAGCCGTCATCGTCCATGTAAGCAGTGTCGCCTGTGTGGTACATACCAAATCTCCAAGCGTTGTCCGTTGCCTCAGGGTTTCTGTAATACTCCTTGAACAGCGCAGGGTTCTCGCCTCTCTTAGCGTAAACAACGATCTCACCTGTCTCGCCTACCTTAACAGGCTTGCCCTCGTTGTCAACGATACCGATGTTGTAAAGCGGTGTAGGCTTACCCATCGAGCCCGGCTTTGGCTCCATGCCGTAAAGATTGCCCACAAGCACAGCGCCCTCTGTCTGACCGAAGCCCTCCATAAGCTTAAGACCTGTGTACTCATACCACTTGTTGAATACCTCAGGGTTAAGAGCCTCACCGGCGATACAGCTATATTTCAGTGAAGAAAGGTCATAGTTTTCAAGACCCTCCTTGATGAAAAATCTGTACATCGTCGGAGGTGCGCAGAAAGAAGTCAGCTTGTAATCCTGAATTACTTTCAGCACGTTTGCAGGAATAAATCTGTCGAAGTCATATACAAAAGTTGTTGCACCGCAGATAAACTGACCAAACATCTTGCCCCATGCACACTTTGCCCAGCCTGTTTCAGAAACAGTAAGGTGCAGTGAGTTCTCGTCAAGGTGGTGCCAGTGCTTAGCAGTGATAATGTGTGCCGCAGCCAGTGAATACTTGTGCAGTACCATTTTAGGATAACCGGTAGTACCGGAGCTGAAATACATGAGCATTGACTCAGTAACGTGTGTTTCGATCCTCTCAAAAGTCTTTGGATACTTGTCCATTTCGCTGAGAAAATCTATCCAACCCTCTTTAGCACCGTGAGTGATAAACTTCTCTTTCATGCCGCTGTACTGCTCAAGAGCTCTGTCCACCTGATTAGGAACATCGTCCTCTGCAGTTGCCACGATATAAGAGATAGAAGCAGCGTCAAAGCGGTAAACATAGTCTTTTTTCTTGAGCTGACAAGTTGCAGGCACAAGGATAGCGCCTATCTTCATAAGACCATAAGCAAGGAACCAGAACTCATAATGACGTTTAAGAACAGCCATAACAAAATCGCCCTTCTTAACTCCGTGTGCCAGCATCATGTTAGCCACCTGACTGCTCTTTTCAGAAAGATCCTTGTAAGTGAAGATATGCTCCTCACCCTCCTCGTTGACCCACTGCATAGCCACCTTATCAGGCACGTTCTTAGCCAGCTCGTCTATAACGTCATATGAGAAGTTGAAGTTCTCAGGCAGGTCAAGCTTAAAGCTTTTAAGTCTGCCCTCGCTGTCAAGCTCCTCGTCAACAAATCTCTTGTAAAAATCAGCCATTACAAAACTCATATATGAAATCCTCCGTTTTAATTATATCCTGTTTATCTCATGACAAATGCTCACTATGTCCTGCGGAACTTCCGCAATATACTTCGCACCTGCATTTTCAAGTTCTTCTCTGCCCCTGAAGCCCCATTCACAGCCAATGCAGTCAAGACCCGCATTTTTTGCCGTCATAACGTCCACATCAGAATCTCCGATAAGCACAGCTTCCTCAGCCTTGACCCCAAGCGTGCCAAGAATATTGTATATTATCTCAGGCGCAGGCTTTGTCGGAACACCGTCCTTTTTGCCCTCGATCAGGTCAAAATCTTTCTCACCGAAAATATTCTTTACAATGTAGTTCACAAAGCCGTCAGGCTTGTTTGAAGCCACCGCCGTCATAATGCCCTCATTGCGAAGCGTGTCAAGCACCTCGCAGATATGCTCATAAGGCTTGGTCTTGTTCACACATCTCTTGTTGTATTCCTCAGAGAACTCAGCATGATACTTTTTGATGTTCTCCTCGCTTCTCAGCTTCTCAGGCAAAGCCCGCTCAACAAGCTTCAAAGTACCATTTCCCACTAAATGCTTGTAGGTATCATAATCAAACACAGGAAACCCATATCTCTCAAGTACCGCGTTCATGGCGTCCCCAAGATCATAAATAGAATTTACAAGCGTTCCGTCCAGATCAAAAATAAATAGCTTTTTCATAAAACCAGCTATACAAAAAGCCTTTCCTCCCTCCGACTTTCCATAAACTTGTCGGTCACCATGCACTAATTTTTACACTTATCGCAAGTTTATACACGTATCATAACTTTGTACACTTATCATAAGTTTGTACATTAATCGCAAATTTATACACTTGTCTAAAAATCACGAGATTTATTATACACTGATATTGTGGCTTGTTTATGAACATACACACCTGTAATTGTTAAATTAAAATTCACAAAGATATCTATGTGATACATATTTATGTGAATAAGAAAATTGTTTTAAGCAAATATAGTCTGTTCAGCGAATATTTTAAGCCCTATACATATTAAAATAACTCCCCCAACTATCCTTGCCTTGCTTTTGAGTTTTCCGCTGAATTTGTTACCAAGCATAAACCCACAGAACGATAAGGTCGCCGTAACAACACATATAAACGCCGCCGACCTGACTATGCCCACACCAAGTGCAGCAAAGCTTATGCCCACAGCCAGTGCGTCCACAGAGGTGGCAAATCCCTGCACAAGCACCGCCCAGAAAGTGAGCCTGCCCACTGTCTGGATCTCATCGTCCCCCGAACCGCATATCATGTTCAACCCTATGAACCCAAGCAGTATCAAAGCTATCCAGTGGTCGAACCTCTCTATGTACTCCGCAAAATTCATGCCCAGCGCATAGCCGATCGCAGGCATTATCCCCTGAAAAAGCCCGAATATGATACCGCACATCAATGCTCCCCTGACTCTCCCCTTTCTGACACAAAGCCCATTAGTCACCGATACCGCAAAAGCGTCCATAGAAAGTCCACACGCAGTAAGAAAAAGCTCAAAAATACTCATATAATCCCCCTGTATAATTTATAAAAACAGCTTTACATTCAATCTTGACTTCCCTTATATTTTTATCTGCACCCACACTCTTTACACCTGCTACCACACCTTTTCTGCAGGGGCGAACAGCGTTCGCCCATCGAAGCAACAAGCCCATGCTTTCATCAAATAAAATAGCCCCCACTCAACACAAAAACGCCATCTCGGAAAATACAAAATAACATCTTTGCATTTTCCGAAAACAGCGTCATACCGTTATATTTTGTTAATCCTCACACTTTGAAGCAAGAAGCGAGCTGTATTGATTTCTGAACTGCTCAAATCTGCCCTCGTCAAGAGCCTCTCTTATCTTCTCCGTGAGCGTGTTGTAGAAATACAGATTGTGCATAACTGCCAGCCTGCCTCCCAACTGCTCCTCAGACTTGAACAGATGACGAATGTACGCCCTGCTGTGATTACGGCAAGCAGGACAATCGCAATGCTCGTCAATAGGTCTAGGGTCAGTTTCATACCTTTTATTAGTGATGTGCATAATGCCGTTCCATGTGAACAGCGTTCCGTGACGTGCATTTCTGCTTGGCATTACGCAATCAAAGAAGTCCACGCCTCTGTAAACAGCCTCGATTATGTTTGTCGGTGTGCCAACGCCCATAAGATATCTCGGCTTATCCTTTGGCATAAAAGGCTCGACCTTTTCGATAATGTTATACATTACCTCAGTAGGCTCACCTACAGCAAGACCGCCAATAGCAAATCCCGAACAGTATTCCATTTCTCTTATGCGCTTCATATGCTCGATACGCAGGTCCTCATAAGTACAGCCCTGATTGATACCGAACAGCATCTGATGCTTGTTTATAGTCTCCTCAAGTCCGTTGAGCCTTTTCTGCTCAGCGACACATCTCTCAAGCCACCTTACCGTTCTATCACAGCTTGCCTTTGAATAGCTATGCTCAGCAGGGTTTTCCACACACTCGTCAAACGCCATTGCGATAGTAGACGCAAGGTGCGATTGTATCTGCATACTCTCCTCAGGACCCATAAAAATTCTTCGTCCGTCAACATGAGAGTTGAAGTACACGCCCTCCTCTTTGATTTTACGCAGCTTGGCCAAAGAAAATACCTGAAATCCGCCGCTGTCTGTAAGAATAGGCTTGTCCCAGTTCATGAACTTGTGAAGTCCGCCCATTTTGTATATAATGTCGTCGCCCGGTCTGACGTGCAAATGATAGGTATTGCAAAGCTCCACCTGAGTTTTAAGCTCATTTTTTAAATCAATGGAAGAAACTCCGCCCTTTATCGCCGCCGAAGTTCCCACGTTCATAAAAACAGGTGTCTGTATAGTTCCATGAACAGTTTCAAACTGCCCCCTGCGTGCAGCACCCTCTTGTTTAAGTAATGTAAACATAAATTCTCCTTATAAATTATTTTTTCAGCCTATTCCATATCATACAGCTTCATAGTTTCAATATTTCTGTACTCATGCTTTTCATAATATCCAATAAGCTCTCCCTCATCATTTCTGAGAGCTATCATGTAAACGTCCTTATTTTCCTTTTCGTTGCGGAAAGTATACACCTTGTTGTTACCCTTGTCCTTTTTGAACCATGCAATGACCTGCTCTATCTTGTCATTAGAATCCCCGTTGTGACAGCCCTTTATGGACCTGCCCACAAGAGCCGCTCCTCCACGCTTTTCATATCTTTTGACCGCTGTCGGGTTCATATATACTATCGTATGCTCAAGGTCGCAAATAACCACAGGTGCATCGTCTGCGTCAATAACGCTCTTAAAAAAGTTATTTTCCATTTCCGTTCTCCTTTATAATATCATTCCTGCCCCTTATTCCTTTAAGCACCATATCAAGAGGCACACCAAATATTTTTATGCAAAGCACCAATACAATAGGTATCGCTGTAAGTGACAAATAAAGCTCCCAACGTTCAGGAAAAGCCTTTGCAAGATATGCCTGATAACCATAGTATGTGAGCATATAAACTATAGTTCTGTGCCAGAAGTACACCTGCAAAGTCCTGGAGCCGCACTTTGTTATCAGTGGAATCTTCACATCAAGCCCAATACCAAGCACCGCCAAACAAAGCAGTGCCGAGATACCCATAACAAGAAGCCTGCTCAAAAAAGTGCAATCCATGTCCGTTGCTTCAGATATGGCAAAATAAGAGTTTCTTCCCGTAAGAAGCATTCTCAGCGGATAAACAAGCTTTGTTTTTCCAAAGCAGAAATAAGCCCAAATGCCTATCACTCCCAAGGACAGCACCCTTACATACCACTTCTTCACAAAATCAGCAACCTTTTCAGGGTCAAGCACATATCCGCAGTAGTAAAACGGGAAAAACACCACTATCCTGGATAGCTCATATTCATCGCCCACGCAAGGGTCATACCCTGCCGAAAGTGCCGTCACCATAGCCGCCGTAAGCACCGCCCAAGGTCTGCTGTTTCTTAACAGATAGCAAAGCCCCATAAACGCCGCCATTGCAAACATATACCAATATACACCGTCGCCGCCTAAAAGGTCAAAGAATATCTCGCCATCACTGTTTTCCTTGTCAAAATCCGTCTGAAATCTCACCTGCGACCAATAATTCAGGCATTTCATTAACATTCCGATAACAACAAATCCAAGCGTCTTTCCAAGCACTTTCCTGCCGTCATCATGACCCCTGTTGAACAGTCCTGATATGAATAAAAACAACGGCATATGAAAAGCATACAGAAACACAAATGCGCCGCTAAAAACCTTTGCCTGCGGTACACCTGTTTCACCGCCGCCGTCACCAAAAAGCTTGACAGTGCTGTCGTCTATCAAATGCCCCAAGACCACAAGCACTATAAGCAGAAATTTCAGATTGTCATATAAATACAGTCGTTTCTTCTCCCCTGACTTAATGTCATTCATATAGAAAAAACCTCCGTAAAACAAAGTTTGAAATGAGATATCATCGCCGCAGGCGATACCTTAATTCCTCACTCAGATATTATGAGCATACAATCACCAAAGCTGAAAAATCTGTACTTCTCTTCAACCGCTATCTTATAAGCGTTCATAGTGTTCTCGTATCCCATAAATGCAGAAACAAGCATTATAAGCGTGCTTTCAGGCAGGTGAAAATTAGTAACAAGTCCGTCAAGCACCTTGAACTCAAAGCCAGGATAAATAAATATCTCCGTGTAACCATCACATGGAACTATCTTTCCGTCATTGAATGCCGCCACGCTCTCCAGCGTCCTGCATGAAGTAGTACCCACCGCAATAACACGTCCGCCATTTTTCTTCGTTTCGTTTATCATGTCTGCAGTTTCACGGCTAAGCTCATAATGTTCCCTGTGCATCTTATGGTCAAGGACCTTGTCCTCCTTAACAGGTCTGAACGTGCCAAGACCAACGTGCAGAGTAACATACGCAATGTTCACACCCATTGCCTTTAAGTCCTCAAGCTGCTGCTCAGTAAAATGCAGACCGGCAGTCGGCGCAGCAGACGAGCCAAGCTCATGAGCATAAACCGTCTGGTATCTGTCCTTGTCCTTCAGCTTTTCAGTAATGTAAGGCGGCAAAGGCATCTGACCTATCTCGTCAAGTGTGGCAAAGAAATTCTCCTCGCACTCAAATCGTGCGATACGGTTTCCGTCCTCAAGCACGTCGATTATCTCCGCCTTCAGCTTACCACCGCCAAAAACAAATCTTGTGCCGATCTTGGCTTTTTTGCCAGGTCTGCAAAGAATCTCCCAGACCATGTTCTCTTTCTGCTCCACAAGCAAAAACTCAATGAACGAGCCTGTGTCCTCACGCTCGCCGTATATCCTCGCAGGAAGCACCTTTGAGTCGTTAAGCACAAGCAAGTCACCTTTTTTGAGATAATTGCATAGATTATAGAAATGGTCGTGTACCACTTCTCCCGTCTGCCTGTTTATCTTCATCATTCTCGAAGCATTTCTAGGCTCGACAGGGGTCTGTGCAATAAGTTCCTGTGGCAGGTCATAATAAAAATCCGATCTTTTCATATTGTTGATATCAAGCATTTTAAATATCTCCTATTTATTTAAAATATAATAATTATAATAATGTAGGGAACGGCGTCCTCTACGTCCCACTCTCACCATTCTCAAAGTCCTTATTCCAACAACTGTCAACATTCTTTAAAGCCATTTAATTTCATATAAACTTATTAATTTACAGAAAATTAAAATATTTTTATCTATATGTATTGACAGAACGCTAAATATTTGTTATCATTAAACAGAACAGATAGAGGTGCAGTTGAAATGAGTATCATTTTTCGTGTGACCCCACACAACAGCGTCCCAACGCCTATGGTAAATGAGAAAGGTAAAACTGCCGAAGCGGAGTATCGGGAACACTCTTGCTGACTGTTAGTTTAATAGACTATCAGTTGTCATCATTACAAATGGTGGAGTGCTATCGGCATAAATTTTTATGTCAACATTCTTATTATATTGTATGATGAACTGGTTTTCAACCAGTTTTTTTATTATTTGTTTATTTTTTATGTTTTGTGCAAAATAACATTTGAACAGCGGCATATTTTAGTGTATAACGCCAAAGAAAATTGTTACCATGGCACAGGAAAAGGAGTTTTAATATGAAAAAGTACAATGTCGGTATCATCGGTGCAACAGGAATGGTAGGTCAGAGATTTTCTCTGCTTCTTGACAAACACCCATGGTTCAATGTAGTATGCGTTGCCGCTTCACCACGTTCGGCAGGCAAAAAGCTCAAGGACGCAGTTGCAGGCAAGTGGAAGCTTTCAGAGCCTCTGCCGGAAGCTATCGGTGAGCTTACAGTTCTGAACGCCGAGGAGGACGTTGAGAAGATCGCTTCAATGGTAGATTTCGTATTCTGCGCAGTTGATATGAAGAAAGACGAGATAAGAGCCCTTGAAGAAAAGTATGCAAAGGCTGAATGCCCTGTTGTATCAAACAACTCCGCACACAGACATACTCCTGATGTTCCAATGGTCATTCCTGAGGTAAACCCTGAGCATATCGAGATAATCGCTTCACAGAGAAAAAGACTTGGCACAAAGAGAGGATTTATCGCAGTTAAGTCTAACTGCTCACTCCAGTCTTATGTTCCTGCTCTTGCTCCTCTTATGGATAAGTATAAGGTAACAAAGGCTCTTGCCTGCACATATCAGGCAATTTCAGGCGCAGGCAAGACATTTGAAAGCTTCCCTGAGATCCTTGACAACGTTATCCCTTATATCGGCGGCGAGGAAGAAAAGTCTGAGAAAGAGCCTCTTAAGATCTGGGGTCATATCGAGGGCGACATTATCGTTGACGCAACAGCTCCAGCTATCACAACACAGTGCCTGAGAGTTCCTGTTTCCGACGGTCACACAGCAGCAGTTTTCGTATCATTTGAGAATAAACCTTCTAAGGAAGAGATTCTTCAGGCTTGGAAAGATTTCAGCGGTGTTCCACAGGAGCTTCAGCTTCCAAGCGCTCCAAAGCAGTTCCTTAACTACTTCACAGAGAACGATCGTCCACAGGCTAAGCTCGACAGAAACCTTGAGGGCGGCATGGCAGTTTCAATAGGCAGACTGAGAGAAGATTCACAGTATGACTATAAGTTCGTTTGCCTCTCACATAACACACTCAGAGGTGCGGCAGGCGGAGCAGTTCTGCTGGCTGAGCTTCTTGCAGCAAAGGGCTATTTTGACTAATATAACACATATATACGCACGAAAGGAGTGCTGTTTATGAAAAAGACTATTTTCACAGGCGCAGGCGTTGCTATCGTTACACCTATGAACGCTGACGGCTCTATCAACTTTGACAAGCTGGGTGAGCTTATCGATTTCAACATCGACAACGGCACAGACGCTATCATAATCTGCGGAACAACAGGCGAAAGTGCTACCATGACAGATGAGGAGCATATCGAGTGTATCCGCTATGCTGTTGAAAAGACAAATCACAGAATTCCTGTTATCGCAGGCACAGGCTCAAACCATACAGAGTATGCCGTAAACCTTTCTAAGAAGGCTGAGGAGCTTGGTGCTGACGCTCTGCTTTGTGTTACACCTTATTATAATAAGACTTCACAGGCAGGACTTATCGCACACTTCTCCGCTATCGCAAAGGCTGTTACACTGCCTATCATTCTTTACAACGTACCGTCAAGAACAGGTGTGAACATTCTTCCTGAGACCTGCCGTGAGCTTGCAAAGATAGACAATATCGTTGCTATCAAGGCAGCAAGCGGAAACATCAGCCAGATAACACAGGTGGCAGCTCTCTGCGGCGATGACCTTGATATCTATTCAGGCAACGACGATCAGATCGTTCCTATCATGGCTCTGGGCGGAAAGGGTGTTATCTCAGTTCTTTCCAACTGTATGCCATTTGAAACACATGAGATCACACAGCTCTGCCTTGATGGAAAGTATGAGGAAGCAAGAGAAAAGGTATTCAAGACCCTTGGTTTTGCAAAGGCACTTTTCAGCGACGTAAACCCTATCCCTGTCAAGGAAGCTCTTAATCTTATGGGCTTTGAGGTCGGCGAGTGTCGTCTGCCGCTTGTAAGAATGAGCGATGATAAGATAGAAAAGCTGAAAGCGTCAATGAACGCTCTCGGACTTATCAAGTAAAATATACAAAGGGCGGAGAAATTCGCCCTTTATGTTTACCGTTATAAAAATGTACTAATGTAAGGGTTGGCGTCCCCGACAACCCAAACGCTGTCTTTGACATTATCACTTACGTTTATCTACAAATCAAAAAGAAAAGGAATGATATAAATGACTAAGATCGCAATATGTGGCGCCTGCGGAAAAATGGGCAGGTTCATATATGACGTTATGTCAGAGCGTGACGACTGCACAGTAAGCGCAGGTATCGACAAGTTCGGCGAGGCTTATGCAGACTTCCCTGTTGTAAAAGAGCCTGCCGACCTGCCTGAAAAGCCTGATGTAATAATCGACTTCTCACACCCTTCCGCACTGGACGGACTTCTCAGCTATTGCCTTTCAAACGGCACTGCCCTTGTAATAGCTACCACAGGCTATACAGAAGAGGATACAGCGAAGATACACAAGGCTTCCGAGCAGATACCTGTTTTCTTCACATTCAACATGACCCTTGGTATCAATCTTCTTGCAAATCTTGCAAAAACTGCCGCAAAAGTTCTTGGCGGTCAGTATGATATCGAGATAATCGAGAAGCACCATAACCAGAAGATAGACGCTCCGTCAGGCACAGCTATCATGCTTGCCGACGCAATAAACGAGGAGCTTGACAACAAGTATCACTATGTTTACGATCGTCATTCTGTAAGAGCAAAGAGAGAAAAGACAGAGATCGGTATGCACTCTGTCCGTGGCGGCACTATTGTTGGCGAGCATGAGATAATCTTTGCAGGCAGAGATGAAGTTATCTCACTCAAGCATGAGGCTCATTCAAAGCAGGTTTTCGCTGTGGGTGCAGTGAATGCAGGCGTTTTCCTTTGTGGAAAGCCGGCAGGACTTTACGCAATGAGCGATCTTCTTGCTTCACTTTAATTAAATATCAGATACATTGGGCGTCCTTGACGTTCCACTATTTCAGAGATTTTTTACACTCTCAGGCTGCTGTTTTATACGGCAGCCTTTTTTCATACAAAAAAAATAGCCGTGCGTGATTTTTTCCGCACAGCCATTTCATTACATATTCTTATCAAGCTCCAAAGTCGTTTTCTCACGCTTTGTGAGCTTTTTCCATTGTGCTTTGTACTCTGCATAGACCATTTTCCACTCGGCTTCATCAGGAACATATCCACCGAAGCAGGTCTTTTCAAAAAGATCTATAAGACCACCAAGCTCAACTCCACGCCTCTTAACAAGATATTCTCTTATCATTTCAGGCGTGTATCCAGATAGCTTGTCATTAGAAGCTATGGTCAAAAGCCTTACCACCCGCCTGTAAAGCCTTATGACCTTTTCTCCGTTATCTCTGAATTTAAGTGACAGTCTGAAAAATACCTCGATAATTCTGTTAAGGAATACGAAAACCACAAGCACAAACGCTACACCGATAAACAGTGCGATCCTGCTGAAATAGCTTACAAAAGTTGAAACATCAAAGTTCGTACCATTTGCACTGTAGTCACGCTGATAGCCCGGAACTGTCGGGTCAAAAGTCATCCAGCCAATGCCTGTGATAAAGACCTCTACAAAAGCGTGAGCGTGGCTATCTCTTACCACAAACTCTCCACGTTCATTCTTTTCATATGCTGCAAAGCCCTCAACATATCTTGCTGGAAGTCCCAGCATTCTCGCCATAAGCGTCATGCTTGTAGCATAGTTCGTGCAGTTTCCACGCTTGCTCGTGAAAAGAAAATATGCTATAGACTCATCGTCAGGCTCATACTCATTATCGTAAACATAGCCGTTCTGCTCAAAATAATCCACAAGCGCCTGAGCTTTCTCATAATCATTTTTGCAGTTTTCCGTTATGCTTTTCGCAAGAGCCTCCATTTTTCCACCTTTATCGTCATATGCAGAAACGTCTGTGTACAACGCATATATCTTATAAATATTCCGCGCTTGATTTGATGTGACATCTCCGTTTGTCAAACCATAAGAAAGCAGCAGTTTGAACTGATTTTCGGTCATATCAAGATTTGCCGCAGCCTGTCTTTCGCTCTCCGTTTCAGGGATATACTCAAAGCTAATGCCAAGCTTATTTCCTGCGGTGTCATATGGTCTGTAGACCTCGCTGTGAGTTGTTTTGATATAAACGTTGTTCTCCCCTGGGGTTATCATCAGTGGAGCAGGGATATAGCTAGGGGCAAAGCTGTCGCTGAACTGATTCATGACTGCCTTTTCACTGAACAGGTCATCAGGAAACTGTGACTTGTCCACGCCAAGATCCTTGGTGTAATCCTTATCTGCAAGTGACTTTGCTATGCTGTAAACATAGCTCGGTGAGTTCACCTCGTTGTCACCGTAAAGATGAACATTTTTGTCAAAATCAAAATCGTAGAAGCTATCGTCTGTTACCCACTTCTCGTTTCTGAAAAGGTCAAAGGATTGTCTGCGGAGGTAAATGACCTGTTCATCAGAGGTTGTGGTGAAGTTGAAAAGTATCTCGCCCGTTGCGTCTGCGCCAAATCTTGGGGAAGACTCATCACTAAGATTGTCATATGTGCCACTGCTTTTGATATTCACATCAAAGAAGTTGCTGTTTTTTTCAAGATAAGATGTCTTTGAGGAAGTCGGCATAAGCATTGCAAGCGCACCCACAAGGGTAACGAAAACCGCCGATGCCGCCACATAAGAGCCGTTTATGACAAGGTCATGCTTGCTCTCGTCTGAAACAAGTCTGCTGTGCACCATAAGTGCAATGAACACAGTGAGCATTATGGTTATGTCAAGAGTATCCATTGAGTCGGCACGCTTTCCGTAAATAAAAAACGGAAAAAGCACAACGAGCATCGTTCCAAAGCTTCTATAGCGCACAATGGTGAAATAGTAAAGCACCGAAATGATAAAGAAGCCTAGTCCCACAAACAGAAAGTAGAAATATTCATCTATCTGACCTATCTCCTGCCTGTTTACATAAAACCAATTGATAAATGATTTTCCAGAATGTTCAAATCCAGCACGAAGAAGCTGAAAGCCCAAAAACAGCACTGCCACCATAAGGGCGGTATAGACAAGACCTCGCAGGACTTTTTTCGGCTTCAGCCACTCAAAAAGAGCGAACAGCAGACATTCATAGACCACATATCCAAAAGTATAAAGTCTGACATTGTCTACAAGATAGGTCTTAAAGATTATGTTCATGACCACTGCTCCAAGGAGCAGCGGCAAAGCATATTTTGAAAGAATATTCACAAGGGTGTTTTTTATCTGAGCAGTTTTAGTATTCAAAAGCCACACCCCCTATGTCATTTTACGAAACTCGAAAGTTTCGTCTACAAGCCACATATTTTCTGTCTGCTTATCAAGGCCGCTAAGACGTGTCACTACAAAAGAGCCGTTAAATTCTTCTATAAGAGAAGAAAATTCCCCCTGAGAAGTCGCCATGCAGGCTGTGAAGCATATAGGAGCTGTCTTGCCTATCTCATGAGAAAAGGCAAAACGCTTTTCCTGCGGATATGGTGCTATTGCCGCAAGGTCGTTTTGAAGCTCTATTATATCACCTGCCTGCTTTATTTTCATGCTTTTCCAGCCGTCAAGATAATAATTATACTCACTCTCGAAGCCCTCCATGATAAGCATTGAAAGCATTGCAAGGCTCGCTTCGACTATATTATCGATATTCATAGCAAACATAGGGTCATGATCTTCGCTTGGTATATCAAGGAAAAACGCCTGACTTGAAGCCGTGACCTTTTCATCAAGGAGCACCATAAGCTCGTCACGCTTTGAAGAAAGCTTCCAGTTTATTCTTTTCAGCGGGTCGCCTATCTCATACTGTCTGTGGTCATAGCCCGGAACGCCTGTAAGGCCAAGTGCATTTTCATCTGATTCGCTTTCGTTATCGTCAAATGAAGCGTTCTCGGAAGTTGCTTTAAGAAGCTCTGTTTGAGAGCCAGTGTCAGGGATATTCGGCATTATCTTTATTTTTCCCACGGCTTTTTCATAACGTGAACTGTCAAGGTGCAGGGTGATTATTCCAAGATAGTCATGCAAACGTATGCTTTTTATTTTCACTGTGCCAAGACCTGCATAGCGTGTTTTCAGCTTAACGCTGACGCTTTGCTGTCTGCCGCCTGCCACGATAGTTTTAAATTCAAGCGGGCTTACAGCACCGATATTATCTGAACACTCTGCCGTTACCTCAACAACGCATGAGGGAATAATGCGTATTGCATTTAAAAGCATTATGTCAGCGTCAAACTCCTCGTTCTTTGCACTTATTTCTGTGGAAAGCTTTATGGCTGCCACAAGTTTACGCTTGGTAATGAGAAGTGCCACAAGAGATATCACAAAGGCTATAGCTAAAAGATAAAGCACAAGCGTACCACCGTTTCCGTTTATATAAACTCTAAGCAGTATCGCCACCGCCACGCAGGTAAGATAACCTAAAAGATTTTTCATGGGGTCATATCCTCTATTTCTCTATTGCGTCAGGTGATTTTACTGTAAGAGCGATATTTTCAAGAGCTTTCCTTTCATTTTCAAAGGCGGATTTGCCTTTAGGAGAAAGCATAAGTCTATGTGCAAGAACGTCAGGCATAACAGCCTTGACATCATCTGGCATGACAAATCCTCTGCCCTGAACAAAGGCATAGGCTTTTGAAGCTTTGAGAAGTGCGATGCTTCCACGTGGAGAAACGCCAAGCTTTACATAATCTGAATTTCTTGTTGCAGTAACAAGGCTCAGGATATATTTTCTCACAGAAAGCTCTGCGGTTACATTTTCAGCGTAGCCCATAAGCTCACAGACGTTTTCAAGGGTCATGACAGGCTGGATATTCTTTGCAAAGCCTGATCTTTCGGCTCTTGACATGATATCAAGCTCATCATCATATGAGGGATAGCCCATTGATATCTTCATAAGAAATCTATCCATTTGGGCTTCAGGCAAATGATAAGTGCCGTAAGTTTCCACAGGGTTTTGTGTGGCAAGCACCATAAAGGGCAATGGAAGTTCATGAGTTTTACCGTCAATGGATATCTGATGTTCTTCCATGACTTCAAGCAAGCTTGACTGAGATTTTGGGGAGGCTCTGTTTATTTCGTCTGCCAAGAGGAAATTGCACATTGCCACACCCTCTTTATACTCAAGCTCATGAGTTTTCTGGTCTATCATAGAAAAGCCAACGATATCGGACGGCATAACGTCAGGGGTAAGCTGGATACGGTTATATTTACCGTCCACTGACCTTGCAAGGGCTGATACAAGCTGAGTTTTGCCTACTCCAGGCACGTCCTCGATAAGAACATGACCGCCGCAAAGCATGGCTGTGATTATTTTAAGCACAGAGTCTGTCTTGCCGACGATAACTTTTTCGATATTATCTGTGAGAAGTTTTACCTTTTCGTTCAATTTTTTTATCCCCCTTTTTATCAGGTGTTCTGTTTGGTGTGAGCGATATCATTTTTCTTTTTAAAAGCACAACATTTTCGATACCTGTGGTATGCGGGAACATATCAACGGGCTGGATAAGCTGTGCTTTATAGCCTATTTTTGCAAGAAGCTTCAAATCACGCTCGAGAGTTTCTATTTTACAGGAAACGTAGACTATCTTTTCAGGTCTGAGTTTGCCCAAGGCTTCAACAAATTCTTCTGTTGTGCCTGCTCTTGGAGGGTCAAGGAAAACTGTATCACAGCTCTCCCCTGCCTGCGCAAGCTTTGTCATGAACTCACCTGCGTCCTCATTATAAAACCTGATATTGTCAAGCTTATTGAGCTTGGCGTTTGAAACTGCGTCCTTTATGGCTTCGGCATTAAGCTCAACGCCTGCCACGTCTGCACCGCTTTTTGCAGCGATAAGACCGATAGTACCTGTTCCGCAATATGCGTCGATAACTTTATCGCCTTTTTTAAGTTCGGCACAGGAAACTGCCTGAGCATAAAGTTTTTCGGTCTGCTCGGGGTTTACCTGATAGAAAGAATGAGGTGAAATTCTGAACTTACAGCCGCACATCTCGTCGGTGATATAGCCTTTGCCGTACATTATAATATCACGGTCGCCCAAAGTAAGAGGAACTCTGCCTTTATTAACGTTTTGGACGATAGTGGTTATATACGGGTGTTTTTCAGTAATAGCTTTAACGAAATTTTTCTTTGCAGGAAATATGGGGGTAGCTGTAACTAGCACGAGCATTACCTCGCCTGTTGTTTGGGAGGTACGGATAAGGGTATGCTTAAGAAGACCCTGATCACTTTCCTCGTTATATGGAAGGATACGGAAGTCAACCATAAGTTCTTTAAGGGTAGCGACTATTTGCTGTGCTCTTATATCCTCCAAAAAGCAATCGTCAGTTATTACCATGCTATGGGTAGAGGACTGATATACTCCTGAGACGATACGCTTTGAGCTATTGACCTTATAGACAGTTTGGACTTTATTTCGATAATTATAGGGGTCGTCCATAGTTATTATCTGCTGAGGTCTGCAAAAGCGGCTCAACATTCTATCGGCTTTTGCCTGCTTCCATTCTATTTGCTGGGCGTAGACCTTATCCAACTGACAGCCGCCGCAGCGTTTAAAGCAGCTACATTTTTTCTCGCCCGTTGACTTATCGATAGTGGTATGTTTATTCATCACATTTACTCTTTTCATTATGTATAAATTTTATTTTAAGTATACCATTTTATATGAATAATGTCAACAAAGGCGGTTATAACAATTAAATTTAGCAGTATGCTCATGGGGTATAGCTAAGGTGTGTCGGTATAAATATTCAATTTTCAAGCTTCAGACGGAGTGCAGGAAGTGCTTTTTTGTGCGATCAGAACCTCTCATCGTGTTCACCTAACTCACGTTGACAAAATGTTTCCTCATACACTGTCGCTCCGCAAGGTTTCCGATTTGTGGTGAAACCCCTTCTACTTATACACGAAAAGTGGGTATTTTGTTGCAGAAAAAATGCAACAATTGCAGAAATGTTGCCAAATTAAATTATAAATCATTTGTTTGCACAAATTTTGGGGTGTGAATTGGCAGATTTGACGGAAAACACATGAATAATGTATAGTATTTGGGTATAAAAATACCGCCAAACCTTAGTCAAGCGGTTATTTGTATTATTCAATATCGATAAGTCCTGCGTTGAAACGAAAATTGACCCACACGCCCATGTGGAGCGTGGCTGGGATAAACTACAAAAACATAACGTCAGCATAATATTTCAACTCACACGCTCACGTGGAGCGTGACCGCCTCGCCGTAGCGGAGCGGTTATTTGTATTATTCAATATCGATTATCGGCTCCCACCGATAATGTCCGTTACACTCTTTATTAGTGCAGACAAAGTAATGTGCCTTATCTGCTGTTGTATTCACAGGAACATAGTAGCCGTTATGGCAAACAGGACACTCAACTTTTTCGCCTTTTTTTAACTTTGTGAGAATATCATTTTCTTCTGCCATGAACATAGCCCCCTTTTCTCCAGTTAAATTCAGGATAAACGTCTTTTACTGCAAGCTTTGAACACCACGCACAACACTTGCTGTGGTCTGAGCGGATAACGTACACCCTAAGTCCTGCGATGAAACGAAAATTGACTCACACGCTCACGTGGAGCGTACGTTAAAGTTACATATTTAGCAAAAGTTTAATTCTAAATAATCAGGCATTTCCAAACTGTATGGTACATAGCCAGGATTTTCTGTGAATGTTTTATCCTTATCATATTCACCATTTACATATTTATCTAAGTTAATAGATTGCTCTAAATATTCAAAGTTCCACTCAAATTTACAAGCTTCCCAAATAGTCATATCTGAATATTCTGCAGAAGGACTACTCAAAAGTTCTTTAAGCAACTTTTTTTCTTTATGCGAAAGTTTCCAAAGCTTTTGGTCTTCTGCATTTTTATTATCAACATAATCTGCTGAATTAAATAAAATTCTAACCACCTTAGCAGCATCTCCATAATAAACGGAATTATAAAATTTGAAATAAGGATGTCCCTGCCTTTCAGAATCGGGATTTACAGCGATACTTACATTATTCTGATTATCCCTACATACAGTTGACATTTCATCTAAGTATTCTTTCAAAAATAATTTAATCATTGCATGATACCTCTCTTTTTTTACATTATCATATTTCAACTCACACGCTCACGTGGAGCGTGACGGAATAAAGAATGGGTATGTTGTGCTGGGAATTATTTCAACTCACACGCTCACGTGGAGCGTGACCCAGAAATTCGGAAAACTGGATTAAAAACATTTTATTTCAACTCACACGCTCACGTGGAGCGTGACTGTTATAATCATTTTCAATATACTTTCTCACAAATTTCAACTCACACGCTCACGTGGAGCGTGACCAATGAGTACAAGGACGGCTGCAACAACTGGGAAATTTCAACTCACACGCTCACGTGGAGCGTGACCACCTGGGTGTGCAAGGCTTCTGCAGATTTACCATTTCAACTCACACGCTCACGTGGAGCGTGACATACCAGGATAGCTATAGCCCTTATACTTCTTGCAATTTCAACTCACACGCTCACGTGGAGCGTGACTTGGTAGCCAACCCTATCAAGCTTTAACGTGTCCCAATTTCAACTCACACGCTCACGTGGAGCGTGACTCACCCTCCCAACGGCTCAAGAACATCTTGTTCATTTCAACTCACACGCTCACGTGGAGCGTGACTTGGTCTTGAACCCAGTCAGAGTCATACAAAGATTTCAACTCACACGCTCACGTGGAGCGTGACTCTCCACCTAGTACAAATAAATCTCCCCTGTTGACAATTTCAACTCACACGCTCACGTGGAGCGTGACAAGATAGAAATTCACCAATACCTTTGTAAGAAGCATTTCAACTCACACGCTCACGTGGAGCGTGACGAGAACCATGATTGTCGAGAAGGCGGTCAACCCATTTCAACTCACACGCTCACGTGGAGCGTGACACTTGATGTTGTGTATATCTGGTGCTTGCTCAACGTGATGCGGACTTATTTTTTTATTTAATGGGTATCGGTTTGATTTTGTTCACTGTGCATTCATAAATAGCATGGCATTTTCATGCGAACTTACTAGGGATTTGTGGATCACTTGGGGTACGCAGGTCAAAATATTAGGACACCTTCGGGGTCATAGGTCTCTTTGGTGCCGTAGTGTTCTACTCTATGCTTCCAATTGTTGCCTAAGTAATATATCCGCAGACTATCATGCTTTGGGTCTATTATTTTCAGAAGTTTATCTTTCACTTTCAGAAAAGTGCCATAGTCTACGTCTATTTCAAACACGCTGTTCTGCACTCGCTGTCCATAATTTTGACACTCTTTCGACACTTTTCTCAGCCTTGTTTTACCCTTATTATCTGTTGTTGATACATCATAGCTTACTAAGGTCATCATTTATATCACCTCTATTTCAGCAAATAGTTCGGGTACTCATCTAGCTCGCCACGGATATATTTTGCGAGAAGCGAGCTTTGCACATATGGGAGTAGCCCTTGCTGTATCTTTTCGCCTAGATATGGGTGGACTATGCTTGTGCGCTTACGCTCCTGCCATGCGGTGAGGACTTTTTTCTTGCCCTCTTTGGAGAGGTATACTGCGCCACTGACCTGAGTTTCAAAGTCCTCGGGCTTTATCATTTTCAAGTTTATCATAGTAAGCACAAGTCGCTCCACCACGCAACGAAATTCCTCTACAAGATCGCAGGACAGGCTGCTTCTGCCTGAACGCAGGGCGTGGTAAAAGCCGAGGCAGCTATCAAGTCCTACGCTTTCAAGGGCTGATGTATATGATGAAATTGCGATAGTATACAGAAACGAGAGCATGGCGTTTACTCTGTCGAGGGGTGGGCGTTTAGTGCGGTTGGCAAGGTAAAAATCTTCTTTTTGGTGGAGTATCAGTCGGTCAAATATATCAAAATATGCCTTTGCACAGCTTCCCTCTATACCCATGATGATATCTTTATCGGCAGTTTCATAGACGGTCTTTATGCCGTTTTCAAGATATTTTATACAATCTGTAAGCGCTCCGTCACTGTTTATATCCGGGTTATCGTGGAGCGAACGTCTGATAAGATAACGTGTATTTGAAAGCTTTGCGGCGACAGTATTCCTGATAAAGTCGAGCTGAGGAATAGAAAAAAGCTCAAACTGCTCTTTTCGCAGATAGACGTTGCCCTTTGTTTTGCCCTGAACTCTTGCGAGAAATTTACCTTGAGGAGAAATAAAATTAACGGCTATGCCATATTCTGCACACTTGCCCATGAGCGCAGGTGAACAGCCCGAATAGCTGAAAATATAGATATCCTCGATATTGGTAAAAGGCACACGGAACTTCTCGCTGTCCTCTGCCCTGCACACTATGTTTTCGCCGTCAAGTGTGAGGTAGGCAGTTTCTTCGAGAATATAAAGTGAATTGAGCAGTTTACGCATTGTTTTCGCCTCCGTTCATGGAGAAAATCGTATTTTTCACGCTATATTTCTTCACTTTTGGAAAGCACATATCCGACAGTGAACAGCCTGAACATTTCTGACCTTTTACACGCTTTGGGATAATATCCGCTGCAAGTATCTCACGCATTTTTCCAAGATAGTCGCAAAGCATTTTATCATACTCTGCGCCCTGAGTATCAAAGGGCAATTCTGATCGTCTGCGCACATCTGCATAGTACAGAAAACATCGGCTATTGCAATGAAATACGTTATCCACGCAAAGCTTCTGCGCATAGACTTGTATAGCGTCGGTCTGATTGAACTCCCCTGCTTTGGGTCTGGTGGGTTTATACTCCACAATTTCCACACGGAATGTGCCGTCCAGGGTATCTATATAGTCGCCGCATTTGTCACGGACGAACTCGATACAATCTACAACTCCGAAAATATTGTACTTAGTGTCATCGTTATACACTGACACGTCACTTCGGACGATCTTACGCTTATTTTCAAAGTTGCGCTCACCGCTGTGGACGTTCTCATGGAGGAGGTTTGCTTTGACGACAAAGGCGTTTTCAGCCCAATCGTCATTAACTTCTAAAAGAGCAAACCTGCGTGGACAATACATATAATGCTGTATGTCACGGATATTGATAGTTACATCTTCGCTCATCAGAGCTTTTCAATTAGGGTAACGCCCTCAGGCATATCCTTATCTATGGAGATATCATAGTCTGAGTAATGTCTTGGAGTTGTCACGCCGTCTTTGAGCTTAACTGACACCTTGTCAAAGAGGATATGTGCAGGGGCATTGCCCAGGGCGGAGTCATGCTTGAACACGATAAGCTTACGCATACAGAGCTTTCCTCTTGCGGCACTTCTGTCATGCTCGAACATATTGATAATAGATGTCCAAAGAAGCTCAAGGTCGTCCTCGCTAAAGCCTGTTATCTTCTGAGCGAGCATTGCGGAAACATAGCCCTCGCCACGATAAAGCGCATATGGAATTATGCTCTTTTTGCCCATTTCGGTATCTCCGGTCTTTTTTCTTTCTTCTGTTGTTTTTGCCTGCCTTGTGATTGTGATATCCTGCGCAAAAACGGGGTCGATACTTCTTGCAAAGTTGAGCTGTACAGGACCCCTTACAATGCCGCATGGATCGTCACCTGTACTCATTACTGCACCGAATGTTCTTACGTCAAAGTAGTTCTGACAGATGTAATCACGAGCCTGACGCTGTACGTCAGCAGGAGTTTCCTTTCCGCTTCCCTTTAAGCCTAACTCGTTATATGCTTCTGTGAACTTTGTGTTGAGTGCCCTATCTGCCTTGATAAGGATATTGTAGCCTGCTTCGCCCTCTTTGGTAAGTTCTACAAAGTTTCTTATCTTTCTTTTAAGGCACACGTCTGTAACGATACCGAGGCTTGTTTCAGGGTCTGTTCTAGGCATATTGCCTGCGTCAGGGTCGCCGTTTGGGTTGCCGTTCTCAACGTCAAAAAGCATTACAAATTCATATCTGTTCTTGATTGCGTTTTCCATAATATTTCGTCCTTTCTTTATTCTTCTGATTTTGCTTCGGGTTTAACTTCAGAATTTTCTGCTGGCTTATCTTTTGATTTTTTGGTATAAAGCTTTCTATTCTGCTTGGCATAGGCTATGATAAACATTCCTTGTTCGTCATTAGAAAGGGTATGAGGAAATTTTTCCTCCAAATCAGCTATTATATCAAGGATAAGATTTTTATAATAGTTGCGTAACTCTATGCTCTTATATTTTTTTAAATGTTTAAAAGATAAATCAACAAGATGTGGAAACACTGTTACAGGTCTTGAACAAGCTGATGAAAAATACGAATCAACTATTGTCGTATTAAGTGTTCCTTCCGAAGTATCCTGCTGTATCTTCTCAAGCACTGCAAAAAGCGCACCGCAGAGAGTGGCTGGATTTTTGTTGTCAAGTTCTGGTGACATTTTTATTACCTCCTTATTATATTTACGATTAATGCAGCCCCTTATCAAGCCTGCCCTTACGTCATTGATTTTTATAAAATGGTTGTTATCTTCGTTGCTGTCGGTCTTGACCCTTGTTATTACTGTGGAAAGAAGTTCGTCAGGGTATCTTGTGCCTTTGAGTATAGCTTCAAAAAGTGCGGCGGTGAGAGGTGACGGAACTTTTTCTTTGGACGATTTTGGTGAGATAAGCTCACGCTTGATACGTTCAATGCTTACTTGATGCTGACCCTCAGTAAATGAGATATCCTGCTGATGTTTGAGTACATTGTCAAATATCCTGCCGAACTTATCGTGGAAGATGAACTTCTGGGATATTCTTGAACTGTTTGGGGTAAAGCCTGCAACGTAAAATTCTACGTTAGGGTCATAAGGCATATCGGCTGTCCTGCCCTGTTTAAGCTGGGTCATGACAGCGTTTATGTTTCGGTCGGCTTCGGTCACAACGGTTTTATTTAATTCGTCCTCAAATCCGCTGAACATACCGGCAAACATATTGCATTCTTCTGCATCGTTCTTCTTCATTGCGAAATAGACTATTGTCATATCGTCAAAAGTCTTGTAATGGCTTCTGTCAGCAAGTAGAGAATTAAGCGCAGAGGTATACATTTTCATGGCTTTCTCAGAAACATTGCTGTTGTATGACTGCTTCTTGCCATAGGACTCAAAGGCAGATTCTTTCATGCCAACGAGGACACAGCCTGAGGACATTCCGCCTTTGATACCCTTTATTTTATCATGGATACGGGCTTGCGGGAGCTTCTCACCAAGAATGGAACAGGTGGATAGTTCGGTATCGTCACTGTCGCTGTCGGCGCTGAGCTGGGCGAAATAATCCTCATAAGCAGCTTTGAATTTGCTGTCATTGTGAAGCTTAGTTTCAGGTGATCCGTCAAGTCCAAACTCATAGTAGGAGCTTGAATACTCCTTGCCTAGGGCAAGAAGGTGTGGGTTTTGGGTTTCCTGCTCAGGTTCCCATGTACGGAGAAAGTTAAGATAGGCTTTGCAAATAGGTGAGTCGATATTCTCAAAAAACTTCTCATTCCATTCGCAAAAGCATTTGTGTGATTTTGCCGCTTTGTTGGTAGCGTCTGTAGGAGTCAAAGTTCCTTTATCATAGTTCAGACCGAATATGTAGAGTGGTCTGTGTTCGATAGTATTTTTGTCTATGCCCGGTTTCTGCGTTCTTACAGGAAGCTGTTCCATTACTGGATCATAGACTGTTTTTGTCTTTTTATTTTTCAGAGGGATAATTCGGGGTACTCTCAAATCGTTTATTGCGGCTATCTTGCCCTCGGGGGTAAGAAGAATTTCAAAGTGTATGGCTTGCTTACATTGTAGGTTTGTCAATCATATTGGACACTATTATTAAGAAATTCGATAGGCGAAAACCATTTGAGGGGACGCATAGGACGGTTGTTTGTTCGACTTAAACGTGCAGCTAGCTGCACGTTTAAGTCGTCGCAGGAATAAAACCTATGGCACGAATAGAATTTGTTGTGATCTTCTCGGTGACTGCGCTCTACTTTGCCATTGTGCCTGGGCGTATATGGACGAATGAGTTTGTGTTCAATGCCAAGTTGTGAGAGCGTATTCTCAAACAGCGTTTTCTTGTCTCTTTTGCTTGGCGAAAAGCGGTTAGTAAATTCAAATCCATTGTCGGTCTGAATACATTTCAC
>NZ_LARF01000138.1:0-593 GCF_000980385.1 Ruminococcus sp. N15.MGS-57 | reverse complement strand
ACTTAACCCAACATCTCACGACACGAGCTGACGACAACCATGCACCACCTGTCTCGATGTCCCGAAGGATTTCACACATCTCTGTGCTATGCATCGGATGTCAAGACCTGGTAAGGTTCTTCGCGTTGCTTCGAATTAAACCACATGCTCCACCGCTTGTGCGGGCCCCCGTCAATTCCTTTGAGTTTCATTCTTGCGAACGTACTACTCAGGCGGAGTACTTATTGCGTTAACTGCAGCACTGAGCTTTGACACCCAACACTTAGTACTCATCGTTTACGGCGTGGACTACTAGGGTATCTAATCCTATTTGCTCCCCACGCTTTCGGGACTGAGCGTCAGTTATGCGCCAGATCGTCGCCTTCGCCACTGGTGTTCCTCCATATATCTACGCATTTCACCGCTACACATGGAATTCCACGATCCTCTCACACACTCTAGCTCTACGGTTTCCATGGCTTACCGAAGTTAAGCTTCGATCTTTCACCACAGACCCTTAGTGCCGCCTGCTCCCTCTTTACGCCCAATAATTCCGGATAACGCTCGCCACCTACGTATTACCGCGGCTGCTGGCACGTAGTTAGCCGTGGCTT
>NZ_LARF01000037.1:0-31947 GCF_000980385.1 Ruminococcus sp. N15.MGS-57 | reverse complement strand
CTAGTTTTTTCATAACCCTGTAAAGACTTTCAAGACAGCGTGTATACCCTTGTTTCCTGAGACGATGCCATAGTTCGGGAAGCTCAAGTGTCGGGTTCCGTTTGTGATACCTTTTGATAAGATCTATTTCTTCCTTGGTATGCTCATTGGGATGATGATGCGGTCGGCGTGATTTAACTGCAAGGGACTCCACACTTCCGTCCCAGCGTTTCAGCCAGAAATATATATATGAACGTGATTTATTGTATTTTCTGCTCGCTCGGCTCACTCCATATTTCTTTGCGTAATTCATTAAGGATTGACGAAACTTCATATCTTGTGTTATACTATTCATGAGAGATAGGCTTCCTTTCTGATTTGTATTTGTGTGGTAACTTTATTTTATCAGATTTTTGCCTATCTCTCTTTTCTTTTTTCTTAATTTTGTCCAATATCTATTGTAGCACTACATCTATTGTAGCACTACAGACACATATCCACTTGACTTATAGGCTCAAATGTAGTATAATGTAAAAGTTAAGGCGGTTTTCTGCCTGTTAGTAAGACGATTTTTTCGGAAAGGAAATGGATAATAAAATGGCTAAAGCTAAAAAAATAACGGCTGCTCTTACTGCCGCATTGCTTTGTACTGCGAGCCTTACCGCTTGCTCGGACACAAGCTATGTGATGACAGCAGGTGACAGCAAGATAAACGCAGGTATCTACATTTATAATGAGCTTACAGAAATGTCATATCAAATGACGATGATGTATTATCAGAAGGGCATCAAAAAGGACTATTTCGATCAGAAGGTAGACGGAAAGGCATTTGACGAGTATCTTTCAGATTATGCTCTCACTGCAACTAAGGAGTATGCGGCTGTAGTTGACAAGTTCAACGAGCTTGGACTTACTCTTTCAGATGAGGATATAAAGTCCATTAATGACAGCATAAGCAGCACATGGGATTCTCAGGGCGAGTTTTACGAGTCAGAGGGTATCTCAAAGGAATCTGTAAAGCTTGCACTCAAAGGCTCTAAAATGAGAGAAGAGCTTTTTGATCACTACTATGCAGAGGGCGGCGAGGAAGCCGTTTCAGACGATGAAATGGTGAAGTATCTTGATGATAACTACCTGAGATATAAATCCATTTCCTTTGCAAAAACTAAAGCATCAACTGATTCTTCATCATCAGCCACCGATTCTTCTACAGACTCAGCAGACGCTGCAAATGAGGAAGCCAAGGCAAAAAGAGATGAGTTCCTTGAAAAGGCTCAGGGAGTTTCGTTTGACGATTTCGACAGCATTATAGACGAGTACAACGACTATGTTGCTTCAAAGAAAGCCTCAGATTCAAGCTCCGCCGCTGACAGCGATTCATCAGCCGCAGACAGCAGCACGACTTCTGACGACACTTCTTCTGTAGCAGAGAGCGACACAAGTTCCACAGCTTCCGACGATACATCTTCTGTATCTGACAGCACAGCAGATTCAAGCACAGCAGCGTCAGATACAGATTCTTCCGCAGACAGTTCTTCTTCTGCACCTGACCCGTATGCAAATGAAAAGATGATGAATTACGGCACAATGGACGATTCACAGAAAGACACTACAAACGGCAAGATACTCAAAGAAGTAAGCGGTATGAGCACAGACGTTGCAACAGCTTATGAGGACGATAACGCATATTACATTCTTATCAAGGGCGATGTTAAGGACAGAGATACAGAATATGCCAAGGACAATCATGAAGATCTTCTAAAAGAAATGAAGAGCGATGAATTTCAGAAGAAATTAACAAGCTGGGTAGAAAAGCTTGACATCAAGGTGAACAACAAGGCCATAAAGCGTTACACACCGAAAGTGGTCTACGATAAGCAGACAGAGTATTACAGCAAGAACAATAATTCATAGCAGATAAAATTACCGCCGCAACCGAGTTTGGTTGCGGCGGTTTTGTCATGTTGACAAATCCTTCAGTTTCATCCTTGCCCAATTGTAGCACATAAGGAGAAAATCCCAAAATGTGAACACATTCACATTTTATCAACAGAAGCCACTTTTATGCATTATTTTTTTGCGAGTACAATGCCCAACATATTATGGCTTTATAAAACAAAGAGCTGCGCTTCTTTAATGAAACGCAGCTCTTATGCTTATATTTTTATTATAAAGACGAAATGCACTGTGAATATGCCACAATATTTAGTCAACAACACATTCCACAACAGCACAAGGCGGAATATTCAGCTTTAACACATTGTCCTTGATGACTGCCGTATGCTCGGTAATGCTCACTCTGTCGGGACAGTCGAAGTCGTTATAGCTGTGTGCCTCATTTGTAAGTATCCTGCAAGAAACTGATGATGCTTTAAAACCGAAAATGCTGCATTCAACAGCAGCCTCTTCCGTAAGCGAACAGTTTGCGACGGTAACGGTCATACTCTTTTCGTTCACCGATGCGGAAACCGAGATCATCGGAGCATTTTTACCTTCCGACATATTTTCGTTCTGCGTATAGCAGTAAACTGCCTCGTTGTTTTGGTGTGTTTTAAAAAGGTCGAAAACGTGATATGTAGGCGTTTTTATCATCTTATCGCCCTCTGTAAGAATGACAGATTGGAGAACATTCACCGCCTGCGCAAGGTTTGCCATTACAACACGGTCGCTGTGTCTGTTAAAAACATTCAGCTCTATTGCAGCAACGATAGCATCACGCATTGTATTCTGCTGATATAAAAATCCCGGGTTCGTACCCTCTTCTACCTTATGCCAACAGCCCCACTCTCCTATTACAAGTCCTATTTTCTTTTCGGGATCATAGCGGTTCATTATCTCCGAATGTCTTGTGATAAGCTCATCGGAAAAGTTCGCTGCAGCTATAGTTTTATAATAAAGCTCATCGTCAAAATCGGTGGCAGACTCCATTTCGGGCCATACCGGCATCGTATAATAATGCAGGTCGATAGCATCAACATTATTGCTGTCAAGATTTTTCATCATGACTTCTGTCCAGTTATAGTCGGCAGAGCTTGAACCGCAGGCTATTCTGTAAAGTCTGTTTCCCGAATAATTGTGGCAGAATGTCTGATACCTTTTATAAACGTCGGCGTAATATTCGGGACGCATATTTCCTCCGCAGCCCCAGTTTTCATTGCCGATACCGAGGTATTCGAGTTTCCACGGCTCGGCTCTGCCGTTCTTCTTTCTCTGCTCTGTGAGAGGTGATTCCGCATCTGAGGTCATATATTCTATCCATTCGGATAATTCACGAACACTGCCGCTGCCAACATTGCCGTTTATATAAGGCTTGCAGCCAACAAGCTCACAGAAGCGCATAAATTCGTGCGTGCCAAAAGAATTATCCTCCGTAACTCCGCCCCAGTTCGTGTTCACGATCTTTCGGCGCAGAGATTTTTCGCCGATACCGTCCTGCCAGTGATATTCTTCTGCAAAGCAGCCGCCGGGCCAGCGGAAAACAGGAGCTTTTATATTTCTGAGCGCCTCGATGATATCATTCCTTATTCCGTCTGTATTCGGAATAGGTGAATTTTCACCCACATATATACCATTGTAGATACATCTTCCGAGATGCTCGGAAAAATGTCCGTATATCTCGGGAGAGATATGTCCGAGCCTGTCGTCTGCATTTATTACCATTGATATTTTTTTCATGTTATACCTCCGTAGCATGCTGAATTATAATATTATAATACTAAGTCAAGAAATCCTCATATTTCAATTACAGATGATTCTATGGATAGCAAAAGCTGTGCATACAAGCTGAACGATATTTTTATCAGCCGTTTTAAGCTTGTTCTTGAAATTATCAATGCCAATGATTTTTTGACCAGCAAGACCGAAAGTGAGCTGTTTGAACTTTACAATAAGATGCTCGATCTTGATGTTCATCACTACATGACAGGCACAAAGGGCGGTTTTGTCATATCCGAAATTCACTTATGATACCTAGTATTAGCACTTATCTGAAAGGCCCTGTAAACCTGTTCCAAAAGCATTATCCTTGCAAGCTGGTGCGGAAATGTCATCTCCGACATTGATAAGCGCAGGTCAGCTTTCGCCTTTATCTCAGGGGAAATGCCAAATGATGAGCCTATTATGAAATTCACTGTGCTGAATCCGTTCAGACCACATTCGCTGAGCTTTTTGGACAGCTTTTCACTTGAAAGCTGCTTGCCCTCAATGCACATTGCAATATTGTATGCGCCCTTGATGTCAGTGTAGCCTTTCATGGCTTTCGCCTCGTTTTCAAGCGCCGCCGCTATCTCCTTTTCAGAAGGGTTGTCAGATAACCTCGACTCGTTCAGCTCAACTATTTCAAGCTTGCAGAACGCCCCCAGCCGCTTTGAGTATTCCGCCGCTGCGTCACGCCAGTATTTTTCTTTCAGTTTTCCAACTGTAATAAGATTTATCCTTATCAAAATGCCACCGCCATTCCGCTGCCCTCAGGCTTTGCTATATGTAAAATATAGTCGCTGTTGCGTTCGTAATCCCCAAGTGCTCCCACAGCCGAGTTTTCAGCCTGAAAAGGCGTGTTGTTTTCCTGACTTAAATGCCCTAAAATAAATTTATATGTACCTGCTGTCATAAGCTTTTTTAGCTGTTCTCCGCAGGCAGAGTTTGAAAGGTGTCCGTGGTCTGAAGCGATGCGCCTTTTCAGCTCGTATGGATAAGGTCCATTTTTCAACATTGACTCATCATAATTTGACTCCAGCAAAACAAGGTCAGAACCGCTCAGGTGCATATCCACCTCATTTGTAACAGTGCCGAGGTCGGTGCATACGCACACCTGCTTGCCGTCAGGGGTCTTTATCTGATATCCACAGCTTGCAGGGGTATCATGAAATGTGGCAAAACCTTTTACGGCATAATCTCCTATGCACACTTCATTGCCGTCCACCTCGTTGACATCACAGGCAGGGTCTATTTTGCCGTCAGATACAAGTATCTCAAGATTGGTCTTTTGGGCAAATACAGGGATATGATATTTCTTCGTGAGAACTTTAAGCCCCGAAACATGGTCTGAATGTGTGTGTGTGATAAAAATTCCCTGTATCACAGCAGGGTCGATGTCGTTAGCTTTCAAAGCCTCACAAAGACGTTTGCAGGAAACTCCTGCGTCAACAAGTATCCCGCCGTCACTGTTGCCGATAAAAGAGCTGTTGCCCTTGCTTGATGAAAAAAGTGGATATATCCTTGCCATAACTAATTCCTTTCAAAAGTTTTCAGAAGATACTCTGCAACGCCGTTCTCCTCATTTGTGCCTGTCACCTGGTCGCAGCCTTCAAGCACCTCTTTGCATGCGTTTTTTACCGCCACTCTTTTATCAGCCGCCTTGAACATAGGCAGATCGTTGGTGTTGTCGCCAAAAGCCGTGACAAAGTCAAAGCCGTAATTCTCACGAAGATACCTCACGCCTCGCTCCTTAGAAGCCGCCGAAGAGAACACTTCAAGATACCAAAGCTTGGGGTCATAAACATCATAATAGTATGTGATGTTCAGCTTTTCATTTTCTTTAAGAGCGTCATACAGCGGTACAAGTTTTTCTTTTTCTGCAATAAATGTGAAGTATATCACATTGTCGATGTACTGAGAAAGGTCACTGACCTGCGTGAAAGACTTATAATATTTCTCTCTGCGTTCGTTGTAAAAGCTCTTCATTGCAGGAGAAATAAGCCTCTCATATCTTGTGGAAAGCTGGTTATCTGAAACCGAGTACATAAAAGGCTCTAAACCAAGCCCTTTTGAAAGACCTATGATAAGACCGCAAAGCTCCCTGGAAAGGCTGTTTATCTTGACGTATTTTTTCTCCGCCATATCATAAATAAGCACGCCGTTCATAAGTATCACGGGAAGCTTCAGGTCAAGCCCCGAAAGTATTTTTCCTGCGGAAGCAAGCGTCCTTGCAGTGGCGGCAGTGAAGTTAAGCCCCTTTGCCATGAGCCTGTTCAAAGTGTCTCTTGTGAACTCCGTCACCTCTGCATTGCCGTTAAGCAGCGTTCCGTCAAGGTCGGAAATAAAAAGCTCCATATCATGTCCTCTCAAATGCTGTAAAAAAACGGCGGCAAATAATATGCCGCCGCAGTGTTATCAATATTAATCAGCCGCTAAGCTCCATTTCGTTAGCGTCAGGCTTGTAAACACGCTGAATGTCAGCTCCAAGCCCTCTGAGTTTCTCATCTATCTTTTCATATCCTCTTTCGATGTAGAAAATATTGTCTATCTCAGTCGTTCCCTCAGCCGCAAGACCGGCAATGACCATTGCCGCACCTGCTCTCAGGTCAGTTGCCACAACAGGAGCACCTTTGAGCTTGCCAACGCCCTGTATAACAGCCACCTTGCCGTCAACAGAAATGTCAGCGCCCATTCTTCTAAGCTCAGCCACATATCTGAATCTGTTGTCAAAAATATCGTCTGTAACGATGCTCGTACCCTCTGCAAGTGTCAGCAGTGTTGAGAACTGCGGCTGCATATCAGTAGGGAAGCCAGGGTGCGGCATAGTTTTTATAGAAGTTTTCACGAGCGGACCGTCTACCCAAACATGAACGCTCTCGTCGCTTTCCTCAACGTTTACGCCTACCTTGCGTAGCTTTGCTGTGATAGACTCAAGGTGTTTAGGGATAACATTTGCGATAACAACGTCGCCCTTTGTGGCAGCCGCCGCTACCATATAAGTGCCTGCCTCTATCTGGTCAGGGATAGTCGCATAGGTAACGCCTTTGAGGTAATCAACGCCTCTTATCTTGATAACGTCTGTACCTGCACCTCTGATATCAGCACCCATTGAGTTAAGGAAGTTCGCAAGGTCAACGATATGAGGCTCTTTCGCCGCATTTTCGATTATAGTAAGCCCCTTTGCCTTTACAGAGGCAAATATTGCATTCATAGTTGCGCCAACTGTAACAAAGTCAAAGTATATCTGATTGCCCACAAGCTCATCCGCTGTGACATGATTAGCTCCGTTCACTATCTCGTCAGACGCACCAAGCGCCTTAAAAGCTTTAAGGTGCTGATCTATAGGTCTGTCGCCAAGGTCACAGCCGCCCGGCATCGGAACAAAAGCCTCGTGAAATCTTCCAAGCAGTGTGCCAAGAAAATAGCATGACGCTCTCATGGTTCTTGCAAGTTCATATGGCACTTCAGGCTTTTCAATGCCCTTTGTGTCAAAATATATAGTATTTTTATCTAAAAGTCTGACCTCTGCGCCCATTTCACGCAGGATCTTCATGCACTTAGTTATATCGCTTATCTCAGGCACGTTCTCAAGAACGCACGGCTCGTCGCACAGGATAGTTGCCGCAACCAATGCAACAGCAGCGTTTTTTGCACCGCTTATCTGCACAGTACCATGCAGCGGCTTACCTCCATGTATAACAAACTTCTCCAAGTTTACACACTCCTTAACGAGATTGTCGGCTTCTCTCTCTGCCGACGCTCAGATTATTATACCACAGCCACAGGCAAAATAAAAGCAAAAAGCAAGAATTTCAACGATTTGGTTAAAATCATTTAACATACACCCAAGCAATCGTTAAATCTGCCCATATAATGCAGGCTATGGCGGTCTATAAAAAGAACGAATGTTCACATACTCTTAACAATAGAATATCCAACTCTTATATTTTAACACACCCCATTCAAAAAATCAATAGTGAATAAGGATATTTTGATAAATTTTCGACAATTTTTTCGGCTTTTTAGGCGAAAATTACAGCAATGTTACAACTGTACGAAATCTTGTACCTTATTGTAACCTTGCTGTAATATTTAAGTACAAAAAATCAGACACTTGCTGTTTGCCTTGACGAAAAAGAACGGCTGTGGTATACTCATAACAACAGATATACTGTAAAAAGGGGAGTGCGGCAGTGGTAAAAAGAAAGAATCTCATATGGGCGGCAGTTTTTGCGGCTGTTATCGCTGCGTGCCTGATATTTATTTTCCTCACAGGTGGAAAGAGCGGAGAAAATTCTGCCGAAATATATGAAAACGGCAAGCTCATAAAGACAGTTTCTGACCTTTCCCCCGATAAGGAGTATTCCTTTGAGATAAAGACAGAAAACGGCACTAATACCATAACCGTTGGCGAGGGAAGCATTTGGGTGTCTGTCGCAGATTGCTCGAACCAGACCTGTGTTCATGCAGGAAAGATATCCCACGCAGGACAGACTGTCATTTGTGCACCGCACAAGCTTGTGATAAAAATAGTCGGTGAGACCTCTGCTGACGCTGTGATATAGGGGTGGAAGCATGAAAATATCAGTACAAAAAATCACCCTCATAGGAATTTTTACCGCCTTGTCACTTATCATTTTCATGGTTGAAGCACAATTCCCTGTTATGCCCATAGGCGGCATGAAGCTTGGGCTTGCCAATATCGTCACAATGGCAGCAATGCTTTTTATTGGCAGAAAAGAGGCAGGCTTGGTGCTGCTTTTGCGAATAATCCTTGCGGCAGGGCTTTACGGAACTGTGGTGAGCTTTGCGTTCTCACTTACAGGCGGAATTTTAGCGTATCTCGCCATGTGCATTGCGGTTTCGAGAGTTGGTGAAAACCAGCTTTGGGTGACATCAGTTTTTGGTGGGTTTTTCCATAACATAGGTCAGCTTTGTGCGGCGGCAGTGATATCAGGCACATGGGCGGTGTTCAGCCTTTTGCCTTATCTCATAATAAGCGGCATTCTCACAGGCACGCTCAATGGTCTTATCCTCCAAAGATTGTGGAAGTCGCCACTTAGAAAATACAGCATAAAAAGATAACAGCGGCGTCAGGGGCATACCTGATGACCGCTGTTTTGTTCTATAGTCAGTTTAGCCAAAAACAGACTTTTCACAAAGTGGCATTTCTACATTTTCGCCTTGTGAGAAATAGGTGAAAACTCAGCGTTTTGCTTGCATTTGACCGAAAAATATGGTATAATTAATTGTTATAATAGGGTCATTATAGGATAGCGTTGAAATTGAACGGAGGAGTGGATTTGAGAATACTTGGTATCGACCCGGGCTATGCCATTGTGGGATTCGGAGTGCTTGAATACAACAGCGGAAAATTCACTGTTGTTGACTACGGTGCAATAACCACTTCTTCGGATATGGATTTCAACAGACGGCTGAAAGTCATCTATGATGATATGACCGAGATAATAACTACCTATAAGCCTGATGAAATGGGAATAGAAAAGCTGTTTTTCAATACCAATGAAAAGACCGCCATTGACGTTGCACAGGCAAGGGGAGTGACCCTGCTTCCTGCCATAATAAGAAATATTCCAATCTATGAATATACGCCTTTGCAGGTGAAATGCTCCATAGTCGGCTATGGACGTGCCGAGAAAAAGCAGGTGCAGGAAATGACAAAGACCATGCTTCATCTTAAAGCTATCCCAAAGCCTGATGATACAGCGGACGCAGTGGCTATTGCTATAACTCATGGGCTTTCGGTGAACACAAGGCGTGTTATGAAAAATTTTGAGGAGAAATAATATGATATATTCACTTAGCGGAAAGCTCGTTCATACCGAGAGCGACCTTGCCGTAATAGAATGTGCAGGCGTTGGCTATGCCTGCAAAACTACTTTTCCCACCTTGCAGCAGATTGCAGGCAAAAGCGAAGTAAAGCTTTATACACATCTTGCCGTAAAGGAGGACGCGGTGGAGCTTTTCGGCTTTGCAACTAAGGAGGAGCTTAAAAGCTTCCGTATGCTCATATCTGTCAGCGGAGTAGGCCCGAAGGCAGGTCTTGCCATACTTTCAGCCTGCACTCCGTCACAGTTTGCGCTTGCGGTTGCAACGGGGGATTCAAAGGCTTTCACAAAGATAAAGGGTATCGGTACAAAGATAGCGCAAAGGATAGTCCTCGAGCTTAAGGATAAGGTGGCAAAAGAGAATACCATATCCGTCAGAGGAAATGCGGCTCAGGGCTTTGCGGCTGTTCCAAGCGGAGCTGTCGAAGAAGCTGTCACAGCCCTTGTGGTGCTTGGATATACCGAGGGTGAAGCAATGTCAGTGATATCAAAGCTTGACCCGAATTTGAGCGTTGAAGAGCTTATAAAGAAAGCCCTTATCGGACTTGCGAAATTTTGAGAGGAGAACTCCATAAATGATCGAAAAAGGAGATTTTGATATAGACAGGATAGTCACCCCGAAAGAAACTCAGGCGGAAACAACTGATGATTTCGAGGTGAGCCTTAGACCTAAAACACTTGACGAGTATATCGGTCAGGAAAAGGTCAAGGAGAACCTGAAAATATATATACAAGCGGCAAAAAACAGAGGCGACAGCCTTGACCATGTTCTGCTTTACGGCCCACCTGGTCTGGGCAAGACCACTCTTTCTGCCATAATCGCTCACGAAATGGGAGTGAACATCAGGATAACATCAGGGCCTGCCATTGAAAAGCCGGGCGACCTTGCGGCTTTGCTCACCAACCTTGAAAAAGGCGACGTGCTTTTTATAGACGAGATTCACCGCCTTTCAAGACAGGTGGAGGAAGTTCTTTATCCTGCCCTTGAAGATTATGCCTTAGATATAATCATGGGCAAAGGTCCTGCGGCAAGGTCTATAAGGATCGAGCTTAATAAGTTCACTCTTATAGGCGCTACCACAAGAGCAGGCTCACTTTCTGCACCGCTGAGAGATCGTTTTGGCGTTATCCAGCGTTTGGAGCTTTACAATACCGAACAGCTTTCCGATATCGTAAAGCGTTCTGCAGTTTTGCTTGGCGTGGCTTGTGATGATGACGGTGCAGAGGAGATAGCGAAGCGTTCAAGGGGAACTCCAAGAATAGCAAACCGCTTTTTAAGGCGTGTGCGTGATTTTGCCGAAGTCATGGGCAACGGCAGGATAACCGCAGACATTGCAAAGATAGCTCTCAACAGAATGGACGTTGACAAACTGGGACTTGACTCTCTCGACAAACGTCTGCTGACTATGATAATAAAAGGCTATGACGGTGGTCCTGTAGGACTTGAAACCCTTGCGGCGGCTATCGGCGAGGAGTCAGTCACCATTGAGGACGTTTGCGAGCCGTATCTTATGCAGCTTGGTTTCCTTTCAAAGACCCCAAGGGGACGTGTGGCGACACAGCTTGCTTACGATCATCTGGGATTTCTCAAGGACGGACAAACGCACCTGTGATTTAGTGAGGAATGCTTAATGAGGAATGAGGAGTGAGGAATGAGGAATTAAGGTATCGCCTAGCGGCGATGAATTTCTTGTTCTGTAGGGGCGAACAGTGTTCGCCTGCCACTGCACTTTTCTGTCTTTGGAAAAATTTTATTATCGGATAAATTTAATATGTGTGTTAATATAGAGTTTACATAAATAAAAAATAATATAGAGGTATGACCTCGAAAAGGAGCTAATTATTATGGGAAGATTATTTGGAACTGACGGCGCAAGAGGAGTAGCTATCACAGAGCTTACCTGTGAGCTTGCTATGCAGATAGGCAGAGCTGCCGCAATGGTACTCACGAAGGAAACAAACCACAAGGCTAAGATAATCATAGGCAAGGATACCCGTATCTCAGGCGACATTCTGGAGTCTGCACTGGTCGCAGGTATCTGCTCAGTTGGTGCAGACGCTCATATACTCGGTGTTGTTCCTACCCCTGCCGTTGCAATGCTTGTAAAGAAATACAACGCAGACGCAGGCGTTATGATATCCGCTTCACACAATTCTGTTGAGTTTAACGGCATAAAGCTTTTCTCTGGCACAGGCTTCAAGCTTTCTGACGAGATAGAAAACGAGATAGAAGCACTTATCCTGGACACTCCTGAAAAGATAGAGCTTAAGGACGGTTGTGATATAGGTCACGTTTATTACGAAAAGGATGCAGCTTGGGATTATATCCGCTACGTTATGAAAACAGTTCAGACCGATTTCAATGGTATCCGTGTGGCACTTGATTGTGCAAACGGCTCAGCTTCTGTGTGCGCACAAAGAATTTTCGAGGGACTTGGTGCAAAGTGCATAATGCTCAACGATAAGCCGGACGGAACGAATATAAACAAGGATTGCGGTTCAACACATATCGAGGGTCTGCAAAAGGCAGTTGTTGATAATCATTGTGATATCGGTCTTGCCTTTGACGGCGACGCTGACAGATGTCTTGCAGTTGACGAAAAGGGCGAGCTTATCGACGGTGACAAGATACTTGCTATCTTCTCAAAATATATGAAGAGCATGGGCATACTCAAAAACAACACCTGCGTTGTTACCGTTATGACAAACCTCGGCTTCTTCAAGTATGCAAAGGCAAACGGCATCGTTGCCGCTACCACAAAGGTTGGCGACAGATACGTTCTTGAAGAAATGCTCAAGGGCGGTTATAATATAGGCGGTGAGCAGTCAGGTCATATCATTCTTCTTGACTATGCAAACACAGGCGACGGTGAGCTGACAGGTACAAAGCTTCTGACAGTCCTCAAATGCACAGGCGAAAAGGCGAGCGAGCTTGCTTCCTGCATGGAGTGCTACCCACAGGTGCTTGTGAACGTTAAGATAACAGCAGACAAAAAGGGTATGTGGGATAAAGTCCCTGAGATAACAGACGCTATCAAGATGTATTCCGAAAAGCTTGGTGACGAGGGCAGGATACTTGTTCGTGAGTCAGGCACAGAGCCTCTTGTTCGTGTTATGATAGAGGGCAAGAGAACAGGCATAATCACAGAATATGCACACAAGATAGCGGAGCTTATCGAAAAAATGTAAGGTGATATTTTGAAAATAGCTTTGATAAATGGTCAAAACCATAAAGGCTCTACATATCATATAGGCAGAATGTTAGCCGATAAACTTGGCGGCGAGGTGACAGAGTTCTTCCTGCCGAGAGATTTCGGCGAGTTCTGCTGTGGCTGTACCAATTGCTTTATGAAAGGCGAAGAAAAGTGTCCTCACTATGAGAAGCTTGACCCTATCACAAAAGCGGTGGACGAAGCAGACGTGCTGATACTTACTTCCCCTGTGTATGTCTACCACTGCACAGGCTCGATGAAAGCATGGCTCGACCATTACGGCTGGCGCTGGATAGTCCATAGACCTGAGGAGAAAATGTTCTCAAAGCGTGCCGTTTTAATATCCACAGCCGCAGGTGCAGGTATGAAAAGCACTAACAAAGATATGGCGGATAGCTTGTCATTCTGGGGAGTGCCTAAGATATATAAGATAGGCTTCGGCATACACACAACGAGCTGGAGCAAGGTTTCCGACAAAATGCTTACGAAGATAGAGAAAAAGACCGACAGCATTGCCGCAAAGCTTAAAAGCGACAGCTTTGAGCCAAAGGTCAGTGCTAAGGGCAGAATGTATTTCACCATTTTCCACTTTGCAAACAAAAAGGGCTGGAACCCTGCTGACAGTGCATATTGGCAGGCAAAGGGCTGGACGGAAAATAAAAGGCCGTGGAAAAAGTAAATTTTATATAAGGATAAAAAATATGAGAATTGCAGAAAACTGGAAAGACTATAAGATAATAGATACTTCAAGCGGAGATAAGCTTGAAAGCTGGGGCGGAAAGGTGCTTGTAAGACCTGACCCTCAGATAATCTGGAAGTCACCGAAGCGTTCTGACCTTTGGACAAAGGCAGACGGCATTTATCACCGTTCCTCAAAGGGCGGCGGCGAATGGGAATACAGAAAGCGCCTGCCTGAAAGTTGGAACATAGGCTATAAGAATTTGAAGTTTATAATCAGACCAACGGGCTTCAAGCACACAGGTCTTTTCCCTGAACAGGCTGTGAACTGGGACTTCATGGCTGATAAAATAAGAAACGCAGGCAGAGAGATAAAGGTGTTAAACCTCTTTGCATACACAGGCGGAGCTACCCTTGCCTGTGCCGAAGCAGGTGCAAGCGTTTCACACGTTGACGCATCCAAGGGCATGGTGCAGTGGGCAAGAGAGAACGCCGCTGTGTCAGGGCTTTCCGATAAGCCTATTCGCTGGCTTGTGGACGATTGCGAAAAGTTCGTTCAGCGTGAGATACGCCGTGGCAAGACCTATGACGCTATCGTTATGGATCCTCCGTCCTACGGCAGAGGACCTGGCGGAGAGATATGGAAGCTTGAAGATTGTATCTATGACCTTGTAAAGACCTGCTCAGGCGTTTTGAGCGACGAGCCGCTTTTCTTCCTGCTCAACAGCTATACCACAGGACTTTCACCCTCAGTTATGGCATATATCCTTAGAGATGTCCTCGGAACGAGGTTTGGCGGAAACGTCACGGCTGATGAGATAGGATTGCCTGTAGAGGCAACAGGCGGTGTGCTGCCATGCGGTTCAACGGCAATTTGGCAGAAATAGCTTTGCTATAGTAAGGAATGGTGTTCGCATGAAATATACTGAGAATTATGTTTATATGTACGGTCAAATGATCTCCACCTGTTCGTTTCTTCTTGATGGTGATTTTCCAAAGGCAGACGGCACGGCTGAGATAAAGGAAAAATATCACCTTGTCGGTGGTGAGACCGGAACAGCGGCGGCTGTTCTTTGCAGTCTGAATGTGCCTGTAAAGCTTGGGGGTACTCACCTTGGAAGCGGCAATGAAAAGCTTATAAAGGATTATTTTGCAGACAAGACTGCTGACCTTTCAGAGCTTGTAACAGAGGGTTTCGAGGGCGTGACCGACTATGTTATCATAGATAAAAATACACGCACCTGTTTTGGCGAGTGGGATAAGCTTTATTCACGTCCGGAGCCTTTTTATGAACAGCCTTCGGAGGAGTCAGTGAAAAATTCAGCCTGCGTTGCGGCTGACCCTTATTTTGGTGATAAGATAGCCGAGTATTGCGTAAAATATGGCAAGAAATACGTCACCATAGATTGTGCCTATGACAGCTATATCAATAAGCATTGTGCAGTAAATTGCATATCTCATCAGCACCTTGATGAATATTATCCGGATAAAAGCTATGATGAGCTTTTTAGGCTTTATACAGATAATACAGACGGGCTTGTGATATTCACCCTTGGTGAAAAGGGTGCGATGTATGGCAGGAAGGGTGCTGTGCCAAAGATGTGCCCTGCATTTAAAGTAGACGTAGTGTCAACACTTGGCGCAGGGGACAGCTTTAAGGCAGGCGCTGTATATGGACTTTATAAAGGTCTTGATGACGATACATTGGTGAAAACAGCTTGTGCTGTGGCAGGTGCGGCGGTGGAAAAGTTCCCTATCGCACTTTATCCGCCAACAGTAAAAGATATTGAAAAGCTTATGGGCAATATGTAGGGGCGAACAGCGTTCGCATACCCATATATTATAATAAGGTATAAACCAAAATTTCAGACAGGAGGAAAGGTTATGTCTTTTGATTTTGATGAACTTAAACACAAGGCAGGAAATATGCTTGAAAAGGGCAAAGAAAAAGCTCACGAGGCTGCTGAAAGTGAAAAGGGGCAGAAGATAAAGAGCAAAGCAGGAGAGCTGTTTGAAAAGGGAAAGGAAAAAGCCCACGAGTTCGCAGAGAGCGAAACGGGCAAAAAGGTAAAGAACAAGGCTGAAAAGCTCCTTGATAAAGGAATAGACAAAGCCGAAAATGTTTACGAAAAGCATAAGGAAAGAAAGGCTGAACAGAAAGAACAGCCTGAAGATAAGGAATAAACTAAATTTGGTAAGGAAAGTAAAATGAGCAGTTTTATTGAAATAAAGGATCTGCACTTTTCCTATGTGAACGACCTTGAAGAGCCACCTGTTAAAACGGAGGTGCTTAAAGGCATAAATCTGAACATAGAAAAAGGCGAGTTTGTGGCAGTGCTTGGTCATAACGGCTCAGGCAAATCTACACTTGCAAAGTGCATAAACGCTATAAATCTTCCTGAGTCGGGGGCTGTCTATGTGAACGGCATGGACACTTTGGACGAAAATAACCTCCTGCCTATAAGAGAAAAGGTGGGCATGGTATTCCAAAACCCTGATAACCAGATAGTTGCAACTATCGTGGAGGAGGACGTGGCTTTCGCCCTTGAAAATATGGGCGTTGAGCCGAATGAGATACGCAGGCGTGTTGACGAGGCTCTTAAAACCGTCGGTATGTATGAATACAGACTTCATGCACCTCATAAACTTTCAGGCGGACAGAAACAGCGTGTGGCTATTGCAGGCATAATCGCAATGAAGCCTGATTGTATACTTCTTGACGAGCCTACCGCCATGCTCGATCCTCACGGCAGGGACGAGGTAATGAAAACTGTCAAAATGCTCAACGAGCAGGGCGTTACTATCGTGTTGATCACCCATTATATGGAGGAAGCCGCACAGGCACAGCGTGTTGTTGTAATAGACGGTGGCGAGGTCATAATGGATAACGTTCCGAAGAAGATATTCTCAAATGTGGAAACCATGAAAAATCTGGGACTTGACGTGCCGCAGGTGACAGAGCTTTGCTGGGAGCTTAAAAGGGCAGGCTATGACATCTCCACCGAGATAATCCACGAGGACGAGTGCGTTCAGAAGCTTTATGAAATGCTTAAGTGATAGGGAGTAACAATGGCAGTAATTAAAACGGAAAACTTGACTTATGTTTACGGCGAGGGTACGCCCTTTCGCAAAACAGCCGTAGACAATGTTAATATAGAGATAAATGACGGCGAAATGGTGGGTATAATAGGACATACAGGCTCAGGCAAATCTACCCTTATCCAGCATTTCAACGGTCTTTTGAAGCCCACGAGCGGAAGCGTCTATATAGACGGAGAAAGGCTGTGGGACGATAAATCAAGGCTTCGCCCTATAAGATTTAAGGTGGGTCTTGTGTTTCAGTATCCTGAGTATCAGCTCTTTGAGGAGACCTGTTATAAGGATATCGCATTCGGACCTAAGAATATGGGCGTCAAAGAAGAGCTGATAGATAAGTATGTGAAAGAGGCCGCAAGAATGGTAGGGCTAAGCCCTGAGATACTTGACAAATCGCCTTTCGAGCTTTCGGGCGGACAGAAAAGGCGTGTGGCTATAGCAGGCGTTATGGCAATGAATCCAAAGGTGCTTATCCTTGACGAACCTGCTTCGGGTCTTGACCCAAAGGGCAGAGAGCAGATACTTGGTCTTATAAGAGAGTATCATGAGCAGATGAAAAACACTGTTTTGCTGGTATCCCATTCTATGGAGGATATCGCAAAGAACGTTTCAAAGATACTCGTCATGAACGAATCGAAGCTTTTCTGCTATGACGATACAGTAAAGGTGTTCCACCGCTCTGAGGAGCTTGTGTCAATGGGACTTGCAGTGCCGCAGATAACAAGAGTTATAAACAGGCTCAAAGCCATGGGCATTGATATTAAGGACGATGTGTATACAGTTGGCTATGCGAAAAAGGTCATCCTTGAAATGCTGGAGCAGAAAAAGAACAAGTAAGCAGCGGACTGCCTTTGACCCATATGAGCAGAGAGCAGGACTGTGTAAGTTGAGATAGAAAATTGGAGGAATATACCTTGATAAAGGATATTACTATAGGACAGTATTTTCCCGGAAATTCTGTCATTCACCGAATGGACGCACGAATAAAGATAATAATGACGGCGGTTTTCATAGTAATGCTTTTCGCCGCAAACAGCGTGTGGGGACTTCTTGTGGGCATAGCTTTTACTATTCTCACTTTTATCATATCGAAAATACCCGGTAAACTAATGCTAAAAAGCTTGAAGCCTATCGTGCCGATAATAATATTCACGGCGATACTCAATCTGCTTTTTATCAGAACGGGCAAAGCCTATTTTGAGTGGAAATTTCTCAAGATAACCGATGAAGGCGTTGACACGGCAGTGTTCATGATGATAAGGATAATCTGCCTTATTGTCGGCACTTCGCTTCTTACCTACACCACCTCGCCTATCGACCTGACAGACGCTATCGAAAGATTGCTTTCACCGCTGAAAAAGATAAAAGTGCCTGTCCATGAGCTTGCAATGATGATGACTATTGCCCTGAGATTTATCCCTACCCTTATCGAGGAAACAGACAAGATAATGTCGGCACAGAAAGCAAGAGGAGCGGATATGGAAACAGGCTCGCTGATACAGAAAGCTAAAGCCCTTATCCCAGTGCTGATACCGCTTTTTGTGGCATCGTTCAGACACGCTGAGGAGCTTGCTCTCGCTATGGAGTGCCGCTGTTATCACGGCGGAGAGGGCAGAACAAGAATGAAACAGCTCCATATGAGCATAGTCGATCTCTATGGCTCTATATTCTGCGTGCTGTTCCTTGCAGGCGTTATTGTCATAAATATAGTCGTTTAGGAGGGGTATTATGAGCAGTGTTTTTAAAGATATGGACCAAGATGACAGACTTGACACTTTGGAAAGAAAAGTCAAGAAACTTGAGAGAAATGCAAATGGGGGAAGTAAAATGTCAGGCATTATAAAAGAACTTATCGGCAGAGAATGTACCATTGACGGCGACGGGATTTATGGTCATAGCTGTACTATTCTTGACGCAGACGACGAGTGGGTAAAGCTTATCGTTCACGAAAAGAAAAGCGACAGCACCATGATAGTAAGACTTGACAATATAGATTCCATAACACTCGACTAAAGAAACGGGATATACTCATGACAAATTTCAGGATAATACTTGCCTATAACGGCACAGCCTATCATGGGTGGCAAAGGCAGAACAACGCCCTTGCCGTTCAGCAGGTGCTTGAAGAAGCTATCCTCTCGCTGACGGGACAGACAGTCACAGTGAACGGCTGTTCACGAACAGATGCAGGAGTGCACGCAAGAAGATTTTGTGCAAGCTTTCTTATAGAGTCCACAATAACCTGCCGTGGCATAGTTTTTGGACTTAATTCAAAGCTGCCGGACGATATCTCAGTGCTGGAGTGCGAAAAAGTCCCCCTTGATTTTCACGCAAGATATATGTGCAGCGGCAAGGAGTATGAGTATATTATACATAACAGCGAGATAAAAAATCCCTTTTATAAAGATACAGCCTACCGCAGCTGGTTTCCAATAGACGAAAAAAAGCTTGATAAAGCCGCACAGGATTTTGTGGGAACGCACGATTTCAAAGCCATGTGTTCCACCGATTGCACAAAGGAGAATACAGTTAGGACTATATTCTCTTTCCATGTAAGACGTGAGGGCGAGCTTGTGATATTCACAGTTTCGGGAGACGGCTTTCTGTACAATATGGTAAGGATAATGGTAGGCACGCTTATTTTTATAAATGAGGGCAAGATAGGAGAAACTCAAATACCCGATATACTTGCGTCAAAGGACAGAACAAGAGGCGGAAAGACCGTTCCGCCGCAGGGATTGTATCTTAACGAAGTGTATTATGATAAAGATAAAGGATCTGAACAAGGTGAATGATAAAAGATCAAAGAGCAGGCGGAGAAAGAAAAATCCGCCTACCAAAGAAGAAAAAACAATAAGAATAACCAAGCAGACGGATTTTGTTCAGCGTGACGAGTTTCACGGTGCAGAAGAGCCTATGCCGAACGTTACTTTCAGAGAGATAAAGCGTCAGAAAAAGGCGGCTCAGAAAGCGGCGGAACGTGAGCAGGAAGAACAGCTCCGAAAAGAAGCGGAAGAAGCCGAGGAGTCACGAAGCAGAATAGAGCTGACGAACACCGAGGATAAAGCCGATGAGGAAAAGCCTGAAAAAGCTGATGAAAGCAAGATAACAGTATCAGGCGGTGAAAATAAAGAGCAGGCTTCAGAAAGCAAAGAGGAAAAATCCGAGCATAAAAGCAGAAAAGAGAAAAAGGCCGAGAAAGCAGAGAGGTCTGACGAGGAGATATCCAACGTCACTGATATAAGAGCGGCAAGAAAGAAAGAGAAAAACAAAAAGCTCTATAAGAAGATAGCCGCCATAGCAGTGGTGGTCGCTTTCGGAGTTGGCGTTTACGCTTCAAGAGGAGTGTGGGTGCCGAAGCTTGAGGGCATTTTGGACAGACCTCATGCCACTATAGTGAACGACGGCAAAAAGCAAAGCGGAAATTTCCCGCTGACCTTTGATGAAAGCTCTGTCAACGTTATAAAACAGCTTTCCGACGGTATAGTTCGAGTTGACGACAGGAACATTGCTTTTTATGACGAGTCTGGCAATAAGATATCGGATAATTCTCATAACTTTGCAAACCCTGTTGTAAGAACATCTGGAAAGCGTGTGCTTGTTTACGATAACGGTGGAAATTCTTTCAGAGTGTTGAATAAAAAGGGCGAGCTGCTCTCAAAGGATATAGACCAGTCTATACTTTTGGCGGAGATAGCCCCTGACAGCACAGTTGCAGTGGTCACCCAGACTGAGAAATATGCCGCAGTGCTGACAGTTTATGACTCCTCGGGAGCAGAGATATATCAGTGGTCAAGCTCACGAAGAATACTTGATATAAGCTTTGATAAGGACGGAAGCGGCTGCTGTATCTCAACATTTTCTAGCAGTGGCGGAGCGTTACGCTCGGTCATCTATTATGTGACCTTTGACAGCACAGAGGAGAAGATGAAGAGCGAACAGCTTGAAACTCTCGCAGTTGCCGTTCAGCGAAACGATAACGGCGATTATTGGGTAGTGGGCGATACCTGCTTCTACAAGCTTGACAGCAATGGTAAAATACTTATGCAGTATGAATATCCAGAGGAGCTTTCAGACTATGCCCTGACAGATACCACTGCCGCAGTAGCATTCGATGGCATACAGCGTAAAACAGGAACTCTTGCGGTGTTCCGTTCGGACTCTGACGGAGATAAGCCTGATAGCGTTGTTTATACTCAAAGTGGCAAGCCTAAGAAAATGGCCGCAGAGAACAAGAAGGTGATCCTTCTCGGCGAGGATAATATAGAAGCCTATGATAGTGCAGGAAATCTACTTGCAACAGCGGCAGTGTCCTCTGAGTATCTTGACTTTGTTTACATCAATGACAGCGTTTATTTTCTAGGTCTGCATGAGATAAACAAAATAGCTTTCGAGACCTGACGAAAGGCAGGAAAATATGGCATATTTTTTTGACGGAGCAGTTATAATGATCCTTATCGTGACCGCTCTGACAGGATACTGTAAGGGCTTTGTGAGATATGTCATCACAATGCTCGGAACAGTGGCAGCCGTTCTTGTGGCTTTTCTTATAGCCAATATGTCGGCTGAAAATGTATATAACAAATATTTCAAAACGCAGCTTATAACGGGCCTTGAAAACGCTGCTGAACAGACGGACCTTTCAAAGCTTGTGAGCAATGAACTGAAAAACGAGGGCGTTGATATCGACCTTTCAGATGAGGAGATAAAAAACGTCCTGTCAGGGGCAGGCACTCTTGCGGAGAATACCGAAAAGCTGCTTGTTTCAAAGGGAACAGACCTTGATACCGCTCAGCAAAAGGGCGAAGAGCTTTCAGAGTATATCCACAGCGTTATGCCCCAAAAGCTCAGCGAAAAGCTGGAGGGCAATAAGCTTGGAAAAAGTCTGTCTAAGGCGGTGAAGTTCACTGCCGAGCAGATAGACGAAGCCGTCAAGGCTCTCTCTGAGGGTGGCAGAACTGGTGCTGAGTATCTGGAAAAGAACATTTTCCGGCCGATCGCCCTGACTTTTATAAGGCTTTGCGTGTTCATGATGATGTATGTGCTTATGGAGATAGTCATAAGGCTTATCCTGCGTCTGTCTGGAGTTTTTACCCGAATGGCAGGTCTGACAGCGGCAAACCGTTTCGCAGGCATGGCGCTTGGTCTTTGCAAAGGTGGTCTGTATCTGGTGTTGATAGCCTTTATGGTCTGCACTGTGATAAATGCTACCGAGAACAAGCTTCCAAAGTTCAACAGCGCTGTTTTTGAAAATACCTATCTGTTCAGTTACTTCTTTGATATTCTGTATAAATGATTACCGTAAGGTGTATCAGTAAGGAAAGGAGCAAATAAAAATGTTAATGTGTTCAAGATGTAAAAAGCGTCCTGCTGTGGTGTTCATCTCACAGATGAACGCCAAGGATCCTCAGCACAAGAAGAACGAGGGACTTTGCCTTGTTTGTGCTAAGGAGCTTGGCATTTCGCAGGTGGACGATTATATGAAGGCAATGGGCATCTCAGACGATGACCTTGAAGCAATGTCAAATCAGCTTATGGAGGCTTCCGACGGGGACGATTTTGAGCCGGGCGGAACGAACTTCCTGAGCAATCTTTTCGGCGGTGACGCAGCCAATCTTTTCAGCAACCTCGCAGGAGGTATGCCTAAAGCCACCGATGATGGCGGAGAGAACAAGCCAAAGGATAAAAAGAAAAAGCTTAAATTTCTCAACAACTATTGCACTAATCTTACTCAGAAAGCAAGAGAGGGCAAGCTTGATAATGTTGTGGGCAGAGATAAGGAGATATCAAGAGTTATCCATATCCTGTCAAGACGTCAGAAGAACAACCCATGCCTTATAGGCGAACCTGGCGTTGGTAAAACAGCCATTGCCGAGGGTATCGCACAGAGGATAGTTGCCGGAGATGTGCCGTTCCATATCAAGGATAAGGAGCTTTACCTCCTCGACCTTACCGCACTTGTTGCAGGCACTCAGTTCAGAGGACAGTTCGAGAGCCGTTGTAAAGGACTTGTAGAGGAAGTAAAAGAGCAGGGCAATGTTATCCTCTTTATAGACGAGGTGCATACCCTTGTTGGCACAGGCGACAATGAGGGAACGATGAACGCCGCTAATATTCTGAAACCGTCCCTTTCAAGAGGCGAGATACAGGTAATAGGCGCAACGACTTTCAAGGAGTACAGAAAGTATATCGAAAAGGACTCTGCACTTGAAAGACGTTTCCAGCCTGTAACAGTTTCCGAGCCGACAGTTGAGGACACAATCACAGTTCTCAAAGGCATAAAGCAGTATTACGAAAATTTCCATAGAGTAAAGATATCAGACGATATGCTCAGAGAGTGTGCAGTGCTTTCTGAAAGATATATCAACGACAGATTTCTCCCTGACAAGGCGATAGATCTTCTTGACGAAGCCTGCGCCTGCACAAGTATCAGAACACCTGAAATAGAAGAGTTCGACGCACTTAACGAGGAACTAAAAAAGCATGAAAAGCTCGTTGAGGATTACGAGCAGAAGTCAGAACCTGACTATGAGATAATCGCAAAGGAAAAGGGCGAGATACTGAGAATACAGAACAGGCTCAAAGAAGTTGAGGAGACCCTCAAAAACGTTCAGGTAACAGAGGAAGATATCTCAAAGGTAATAGAGCTTTGGACAGGTATCCCTGCCAATAAAATAGCTCAGACCGAGTATGACAAGATAAAGCATCTGAAAGAAGCCCTTTCAAAGCGTGTTATCGGCCAGGACGAAGCCGTTGATAAGGTCGCAAAGGCAATAAAGCGTACAAGGGTTCAGCTTTCAAAACGTCGCAGACCGGCTTCATTTATTTTCGTCGGCCCAACAGGCGTTGGAAAAACAGAGCTTGTGAAAGTCCTTGGAGAAGAGCTTTTTGACGCCACCGAACCGCTTATCAGAGTTGACATGACCGAGTATATGGAGAAGCACTCAGTATCAAAGCTTATCGGCTCACCTCCGGGATATGTAGGCTTTGATGAAGCAGGTCAGCTTACCGAAAAGGTGCGCCGCAGACCATATTCAGTGGTACTTTTTGACGAGATAGAAAAGGCTCACCCTGACGTTATGAACATACTTCTCCAGATACTTGACGAGGGACGTATCAACGATTCGCAGGGCAGAAGTGTTTCATTTGAGAATACAGTTATCGTCATGACATCAAACGCAGGTTCGACTGATAGAGATACAGGTGTGGGCTTCAATAAGACCGACAGTGATATCGCCAAGGATAAAGCAATGAAAGCACTGAGAGATTTCCTGAGACCTGAGTTTCTTGGAAGAATAGACGAGATAGTTGTGTTCAATCCGCTCACAGAGGAGAATTACGCAGGCATAGCAGGTCTTATGCTGGACGAGATGAAGTCGCCGCTGGAGGAGAAACATATCAGCTTGAGATATACAGATGAAGCTCTGAAAACTATCGCACATAAGGCATACGGTCAGAAGCTTGGTGCAAGAGATATCCGCCGTGTCATAAGAAACGAGGTTGAGGATAAGATAGCCGAACTGCTTATAGACAAGGGCGAGGGAGCGGTGTCCGCCGTGGCAATATCCGCTGACAACGGAGAGATAAGGGTGGACGCACTTTAAAAGCCTAAAGTTATAAAATCAGGGTAAAAATTATAAAAAAATACTTGATTTTTATGACGGTATGTTATATAATAAAGGTAAGGTTGTTAGTTTTTTAACAACGTGAATTAAAAAATTAAATTGAGAGGTGTCTTTAAAATGGCAGGTTTAAACAAAGTTACTGTTGATGACATTAATGTAAAGGGCAAAAAGGTACTCGTAAGAGTTGACTTTAACGTTCCTCTTAAGGACGGCGTTATTACAAACGATAACAGAATAACAGCTGCTCTCCCAACTATCAAGAAGCTGGTAGCTGACGGCGGCAAGGTAGTTCTGTGTTCACATCTTGGCAAGCCAAAGAACGGCCCAGAGGCTAAGTTCTCACTTGCTCCTGCTGCTGCAAGACTTGCAGAGCTTCTTCCTGAAACAAAGGTAACATTCGCTGCTGACGATACAGTAGTTGGCGACAACGCTAAGAAGGCAGTTGCTGAAATGGCTGACGGTGATATCGTTGTTCTTGAGAACACAAGATTCAGAGGCGCAGAGGAAACAAAGAACGGCGAAGCTTTCGCTAAGGAACTTGCTGACCTCGTTGACGACGAAGTATTTGTAATGGACGCTTTCGGTTCAGCTCACAGAGCTCATGCTTCTACAGCTGGCGTTACAAAGTTCGTTAAGGAAACAGCAGTTGGTTACCTCATGCAGAAAGAGATCAACTATCTCGGAAATGCAGTTGAAACACCTGTTAGACCATTCGTTGCTATCCTCGGCGGCGCAAAGGTAGCAGATAAGCTCAACGTTATCTCAAACCTCCTCGAGAAGTGCGATACACTTATCATCGGCGGCGGTATGGCATATACATTCCTTAAGGCACAGGGCAAGGAAGTTGGTCTTTCCCTCGTTGACGATACAAAGATCGACTACTGCAAGGAAATGATGGCAAAGGCTGAAAAGCTCGGCAAGAAGCTTCTTCTCCCTATCGACACAACAGTTGCAGCAGGTTTCCCTGATCCTATCGACGCTCCTATCGATGTAGAAGTTGTTGATTCTGACAAGATCCCAGCTGACAAGGAAGGCCTTGATATAGGCACAAAGACACAGGCTCTCTTCGGCGAGGCTGTTAAGTCTGCAAAGACAGTTGTTTGGAATGGTCCTATGGGCGTGTTCGAGAACCCAACACTTGCAAAGGGTACAATCGCAGTTGCAAAGGCACTTGCTGAAACAGACGCTACAACTATCATCGGCGGCGGCGACTCAGCAGCAGCAGTTATCCAGCTTGGCTTTGCTGATAAGATGTCACACATCTCAACAGGCGGCGGAGCTTCACTTGAATACCTCGAGGGCAAGGTTCTCCCAGGTATCGACGTAATCGCTGACAAGTAATATATCTTACTAGGCTATAAGCTAGGGGCAGGCAGGTTTTGCCTGTCCCTTTTTTATGCAGAAATCGAGGTAGTAAAAATGAATGAAATAACACTACTTGCAAAAAGCGGATTAGGCTGGCAGGGCATAGGCGGAATAATTCTTCTGCTCACAGGCATTGGACTTATCTATTTCGGTATAAAAGCCTTGCAGGGCTATCGCTTTTTCCCTGAGCAGGAATATAATATCCCTGAGGAGGATCACTACGAACCAACTCAGGCAAAAGCCTTGCAGAAAGTCAAGACCACAATGCCTGATTTCAACGGCGGTGAGGACAGAGTTTTTACCGAATGGAAAATAGGCTATACCATAGACGGCGAGAAGTATACACAAATAGTCACAGACAACGGCTATGAAAAGGGCGATATGATAGACATAAAGTATAACCCCGCAAACCCACAGGAATTTTACCTTGACGATGAAAAATCAAAGGTAGAAGTCACTGAGGAGGAAAAGGAAGCCGAGGAAAAAGAGGAGAAAACGCCCTTTGGCTATGCGGCTATCGCTATCGGTGTCCTGCTTGGCGTTTTCGGTGTGGTCATGCTTATAGACAAGCTGTAAAAAACAGATAAAATAAGTCCAAGCCTTTGTTAATTAGTTGACAAATACGAGTGAATGTTGTATAATAGACTTGGAAAACTAGCAGGAACAGTTTTTCTGTTCCCTATAAAAAATAAAGGAGTTTTTTATCATGAAAAAAGCTGTAAGAAAAGCAATTATTGCAGGAAACTGGAAAATGAACAAGACAAGACCTGAGGCTAAGGAGCTTCTCGAAGCTATCAAGCCACTTGTTGCAAACGCTGAGGGCAAGGTAGAAGTTATCGCTTGCGTTCCTTTCACAAACCTTGAAACTGCTATCAACGCAACAGCAGGTTCAAACGTAAAGATCGGTGCAGAGAACGTTCACTTTGAGAAGAGCGGCGCTTTCACAGGCGAGATCTCAGCAGATATGCTCGTTGAGCTTGGCGTTGAGTACGTTGTTATCGGTCACTCTGAGAGAAGACAGTATTTCGGTGAAACAGACGAAACAGTAAACAAGAGAACAAAGGCAGCTCTTGCAGCTGGTCTTAAGCCTATCGTTTGCGTTGGCGAGCTTCTTTGGGAGCGTGAGTGCAACATCACAGAGGAAGTTATCGCAAGACAGGTAAAGCTTGATTTCTTCGGTGTATCAGCAGAGGACGTTAAGAAGTCCGTTATCGCTTACGAGCCAGTTTGGGCTATCGGCACAGGCAAGACAGCTACAGCAGATCAGGCAGAGGAAGTTTGCGCATTCATCAGAGCAACACTTGCTAAGATCTATGACGAAGCTACAGCAGAGGCAGTTACAATTCAGTACGGCGGCTCAATGAACGCTAAGAACTGCGCAGAGCTTCTTTCTAAGGAGAACGTAGACGGCGGTCTTATCGGCGGTGCTTCACTGAAGGCTGCTGACTTCAACACTATCGTTCAGGCAGCTGTTGAGGGCTAATTAACAGACGGATATCTAGGGGCAAAATATCATTCGTCACAAGAACAAACAAATAAAAAGTTCCGCAGGGGACGGCTGCGGCTGTCCTCTGCTTTTTTTGAACAGGGGGACGCAACTGTGAAAAAATTAATATTTGCAGCATTAGTATTATCCATGTGTATGTCATTTGCAGCCTGCGGAAGCGTTGACGAAAGCAGTGCACCGGCGGCAGAAAGCTCTCAGACAACATCTGAAGCTCAGCTTGAAAATGTAACTATCAAAATGGACTCTAGTAAGCTTCTTAGCGGCGTTGAGTTTACAGACAGCGAGCTTCTCGACAAGATAACAGAGTTCCGCACGAAAGTCATGGAAAACGCAGAAGAAAAAGAACCGGATTCAAGTGAGTATGTTGTCGGCGGCGATTGGCTGGATATAAAATGTTCAGAAGGTCCGGCTATCTACTATGAGTCAGGAGAGAGTAACTATGTCCGTATCGGCGCAAAGACCTATTACACAAGCGACGATACTGCCAAGGAATTTAAGGAATATGTCCTGAGCTTCCTTGAAAATGGCGGTTATTGGGGATAATACGAATATAAATGATGTTGAAAGGACTAAGAAATATGTCAAAGAAACCCATAGCACTTATCATTATGGACGGCTTCGGCTATAATCACAAGGATTACGGCAACGCTATCAGAGCTGCCAAAACACCTAATATCGACAGACTTCTTGCCAACTATCCGCACACTCTTATCGGTGCAAGCGGCATGGACGTTGGACTTCCTGAGGGACAAATGGGTAACTCAGAGGTAGGCCATACAAATATCGGCGCAGGAAGAATAGTTTATCAGGAACTTACAAGAATTACAAAGTCTATCAAGGACGGCGAATTCTTCTCAAACGAAGCTTTCACAGCAGCCGTTGAGAACTGCAAGAAGAATGACAGCGCACTCCACCTGTTCGGACTTCTTTCAAACGGCGGCGTTCACTCACATAATTCACACCTCTATGGCCTTTTGGAGCTTGCTAAGAAAGCAGGTCTTACAAAGGTATACGTTCATTGCTTCATGGACGGCAGAGATGTTCCTCCTACAAGCGGAGTTGACTTCGTAGCTGAGCTTGAAGAAAAGCTCAAGGAAATTGGTGTCGGCAAGATAGCAACAGTAATGGGACGTTACTATGCAATGGACAGAGATAACCGTTGGGAGCGTGTAGGCAAGGCTTATGACGCAATGGTATACGGCGAGGGCAATAAGGCTGATAACGCAGTTGACGCTATCAAGGCTTCCTATGCCGCTGACGTTACAGACGAGTTCGTTGTTCCTACAGTTATCGATGAGAACGGCAAGATATCCGCAAACGACAGCGTTATCTTCTTCAACTTCCGTCCTGACAGAGCAAGAGAGATAACAAGAACTCTCGTTGACGATGATTTCACAGGCTTTGAGAGAAGAAATGGCAGATTCCCACTTTACTATGTCTGCATGACACAGTATGACGCAACAATGCCAAACGTTGACGTTGCATTCAAGCCAGCAAGCCTTGAAAATACTTTCGGCGAGTATATCGCAAAGAAGGGTCTTTCACAGCTTAGAATCGCTGAAACAGAGAAGTATGCACACGTTACATTCTTCTTCAACGGTGGCGTAGAAGCTCCTTTTGAAAACGAGGACAGAGCCCTCATCAATTCACCAAAGGTAGCAACTTATGACCTCCAGCCTGAAATGAGCGCATATCTTGTATGCGACGAAGTTCTCAAGAGAATAGAGTCTGACAAGTATGACGCAATTATCCTCAACTATGCAAACTGCGATATGGTAGGTCACACAGGCGTGTTCGACGCAGCCGTAGCAGCCGTAGAAGCAGTTGACGAGTGCGTAGGCAAAACAGTTGACGCAGTTCTTGCAAAGGGCGGCATAGCACTTATCACAGCAGACCACGGCAACGCAGATAAGATGATGGAAGATGACGGCTCTCCATTCACAGCCCACACAACCAACCTTGTACCTCTTATTATCGCAGGTGCAGGCAATGTTCTTATCAGAGAGGGCGGCGTTCTTGCTGACCTTTCACCAACAATGCTCAAACTCATGGGTCTTGAGCAGCCAAAGGAAATGACAGGTAAGTCTATCATCAAGGACTAATTTCCATAAAATAATCAAGGCAGTACCGAGAAAATCGGCACTGCCTTTTTTGGTATTCCATCTATTCACTTGCTCTGTATACTGCCCAAACCCTATTTCAGTGGGTCAAGCCCTTTAGCCATTATGCAGTAGGTACTGCCGTATGGGTTCGGTATGGGTGGCATTCTGCTCACATGGAACTCTTTCGGCAAACCACGGCTGTCACATGGGAAACTCATGGTCACACAAGTGCCTTTGCCAATCTCGCTGCGATAACTTAGTTCACCGTCAAAACGGTCGCAAAAGCATTTTGCCAGTGCAAGCCCCAACGCCTCACTGCTACTGTATTTCTGGAATGTGCCAAATGGCGTGATAGCCGCCTGCCATACATCGTCTGTCATGCCGTTGCCGTTATCACTTACTGACAGTATTATCCTGTCGTCCTCAGTTTTTAGGATAAGCTCCACCTGCCGCTGTTCCTTGTCATTGTACATATATGCGTTCACAAGCAGATTTACAAGCACATTTTTAATAAGGCTTTTGTTTGTTTCAAAATAAATGCACGGGTCAATGGAGTATCTGAAAATACAGCCGTCCTCCTCAAGCAAATTGCCTTCTTCGTCGCATACCTCACCGCATATGTCTGATAGGCTTTGATATTCAGTTGTGAAATTGCCGCTGAAATATTTTGCAAGTTCTGTCATGTTCACTGTTGCGGAAAATGTCTTCAGTATACGAAGCCTTGCCTCATGGTCAAAATGCTCATATTCAGTGCCGGCTTTTGAAGAGAAGGATTTCTTTTGGCTGTCAAGCATCGCTAACATTTTAGAAAGCTCCATCCTTATGTTGCCGAGAAAATTCGATTTGAAGCGTAAATATCCAGACTTGTCCGAAAGACGTTCTATGTCCATGCATGAGTAATAGTGTATGAGATAATTCGTTATAATGCCATTATCTCTCAGTGGTTCAAACCGCATTGCCGCCGAGTCTGCAAACCTGCCCTTATATTCAAAGGTAGCTGTCTTTTCAACAGGCAGAATGAAAGCGTTTTCCGGAGTATCGCATAAAGCAGAAATATCTATAGCATCAGGCAGATCGCCATGATTTTTCCAAATGACATTAAGCTCAGCGTCAGTGAGGATAATGTTTTCCTCAGACTGAGCGTATATCTCTTTCACAGAAGATGTCAGTTCCACTTTGTTAGCCTGCCTTTCATAAAGATCTCATGTAAATATTATAACCTAAACTGTCGGGGTAGTCAATAAAAAATCATCAATATTTGATCATATTTTAAAGAATTTAGCAGTGCTTTGACGGATCAAGACTAAGATGGCTTTACGGTGAAGTCTTAAGGCAACACCGCACAAAGCCCGCCTGACGGCTTTGCACGCCATCTGCTTGCGGATTTTCCGTCATATCACACAAAAATCCCTTGACATACGACAGTATGCCTGCGGAATTTTTATGTGACCTGACGAAAAAATCTGACTACGCATCTGACGCACAATCTTTGTGCGGTATTGCCTTAAAGAAAAAAAGTTCTAAGTTTTTTGTAAAAACACTTGCAATGTATAGAAAAATGTAGTATAATAAGTACAGAAAAATTTTTAGGAGGTAAATTAATTATGGCAGTTAAAGTCGCAATTAATGGTTTTGGACGTATTGGACGTCTTGCATTCAGACAGATGTTTGGCGCAGAGGGCTACGAGGTAGTTGCAATCAACGACCTGACAAAGCCTTCAATGCTCGCTGATCTTCTTAAGTATGATACAGCTCAGGGCGGTTACTGTGGTAAGATCGGTGAGAATCTCCACACAGTATCAGCTGATGATGAGGCTAATACTATCACTGTTGATGGCAAGACTCTTCAGATTTATGCAGAAAAGGATGCTAAGGATTGTCCTTGGGGCAAGCTTGGTGTAGACGTAGTTCTCGAGTGTACAGGCTTCTATACATCAAAGGCTAAGAGCCAGGCTCACCTCGATGCTGGTGCTAAGAAGGTAGTTATCTCAGCTCCTGCTGGTAACGACCTCAAGACTATCGTTTACTCAGTAAACGAGAAGACACTTACAGCTGACGATACAATCATTTCAGCTGCATCTTGCACAACAAACTGTCTTGCTCCTATGGCTAATGCTCTTAACAAGTATGCTCCTATCCAGAGCGGTATCATGAGCACTATCCATGCTTACACAGGCGACCAGATGATCCTTGACGGTCCTCACAGAAAGGGTGACCTGAGAAGAGCAAGAGCTGGTGCTGCAAACATCGTTCCTAACTCAACAGGTGCTGCAAAGGCTATCGGCCTTGTTATCCCAGAGCTTAACGGCAAGCTCATCGGTTCTGCACAGAGAGTTCCAGTTCCAACAGGTTCAACAACAATCCTTACAGCAGTTGTAAAGGGTGCTGACGTAACAGTTGAAGGCATCAACGCTGCTATGAAGGCTGCTTCTTCTGAGTCATTTGGATACAACGAGGATCCAATCGTTTCTTCTGACGTTATCGGCATGAGATTTGGTTCACTCTTCGATGCTACTCAGACAATGGTATCTAAGATCGCTGACGATCTCTATGAGGTACAGGTAGTTTCTTGGTACGACAACGAGAACTCTTACACATCACAGATGGTAAGAACAATCAAGTACTTTGCTGAGCTTGCATAATCTGCACAGCCAAAACTAAATTGCTTACTAAAGACCGCTTCATCATGAGGCGGTCTTTTTTTGCGTATGGATACAACAAAGGTGAGCAAAAACTGGCGAACACTGTTCGCTTGTCAATCGCAGCCTTATGGCAACACACAAAAAAAGGCGTTGTAAAAAAACAGCGCTCAAAGAGTCGAGATTTCCTGCTTTTGGG
>NZ_LARF01000025.1:0-32507 GCF_000980385.1 Ruminococcus sp. N15.MGS-57 | reverse complement strand
TAGAGTTACACCATTTTATTATTTCATGTGTCTACTCTAAGGGGATTATATCATTCCAGCCTCCGCCTTGTTATTTTTACGTTGTTGTGGATAAGCGGGCGAACACTGTTCGCCCCTACAAGCAAATGCCGTATTTATGCGCATTTGCAGGTCTAAACATAGTTTTATTTTATTCTGCTGCTTCTTAGGGCGTTGAGGATAGCTATTACGGCTACGCCAACGTCTGCGAATACCGCAAGCCACATTCCTGCAAGTCCCAATGCACCGAATATAAGCACAAGGGCTTTTACTCCAAGGGCAAAAATTATATTCTCTCTTACTATTGTCATAGTCTTTCGGGATATCTTTACTGCGTCTTCTATGCTTGACGGATCGTCGTTCATAAGCACAACGTCTGCGGCTTCAATGGCGATATCTGAGCCTAAGCCACCCATTGCGATACCGATATCGGCTCTTGCAATAACAGGTGCGTCATTTATTCCGTCCCCTGCGAATGCAACAAGTCTGCGGTCGGGGTCTTTTATAAGCTGTTCGACCTTTTCAACCTTGTTTTCAGGGAGAAGCTCACTGAAGAATGTTTTTATGCCCACTTTCTTTGCCACCTTTTCGGCGGTATCTTTCTTATCCCCTGTGAGGAGGACAGTTTCAACGCCAAGCTCTCTAAGTCTTGAAACGGCTGTGGCAGAAGTTTCTTTTATCTCGTCGCCAAGGAGTATCTCGCCTATGAACTTGCCGTCAAGGGCAACATAAACTGCCGTTGCGGAGTCTTCTGAGCTTTGTGCTGCAATGCCGTTTGTTTCAAGAAGTGCTTTCTTTCCGCAAAGTATCTCCTTGCCGTCAAGCTTTGCTCTTACACCGTTTCCTGCTATCTCTTCAATATCAGAAAGTCTTGCACCGTCTATTTCCTTGCCGTATCTCTGCACTATGGAGATACCGATAGGGTGAGTTGACATACTTTCTGCATATGCGGCGGCTTCAAGGAGGATATCCTGTGAAACGCCCTGTGGGTTTACGCTGAGGACAGTGAACTTGCCCTTTGTGAGCGTACCTGTTTTATCCACTGCGAGAGTTTTGCACTTCGCCATTGTTTCGAGATTCTTTGCACCCTTTATAAGTATTCCCTTTTTAGATGCTCCGCCTATTCCTGCGAAGAACGAGAGAGGAACTGAGATAACAAGTGCACATGGGCAGGATATTACAAGGAACAGAAGTCCTCTATAGAGCCATTTTGAGAACTGGTCAAAGCCCAGAATGAAGCTTGGTATAAACACGAGTGCAAGTGCAGCAATTACTACCGCAGGGGTATAAACTCTTGCAAAACGTGTGATGAACTTTTCGGTCTTGGCTTTTCTTTCGCTGGAGTTTTGCACCATATCGAGAATTTTCGACACTGCAGACTCGTGGAAGGTATTTGTGACCCGAACTTTGAGAAGTCCTCTCAGATTTGTTGAGCCACTGAGGACGCTGTCCCCTGCTTTGACCTCGACCGGAAGAAACTCACCAGTAAGTGCTGATGTATCAAGCTCTGATTCTCCTTCTGTTACGATACCGTCAAGAGGTATTCTCTCGCCTGTTTTTACTGCGATCATCTCGTCCTTGAGGATATCCTCAGGAGGAAGCTCGTATGTTTTGCCGTTTCTTACAACTGTTACAGACTCAGGCTTAAGCTCCATAAGCTTTGTGATAGATTTTCTTGACTTCTCTACTGCGATAGTCTGGAAAAGCTCGCCCACCTGGAAGAACAGCATAACGGCTGCACCCTCACGGAAGTCTTTAAGTGCAAATGCGCCAACTGTTGCGATAGTCATGAGCAGAGATTCGTCAAAAGCCTCGCCTTTAACAAGGTTTCTTACAGCGGCGATAACAACGTCAAGACCTGCGATAAGGTAAGCAACTATTGCAAGGCCTGCACTGAGATACTCACATACAGTGCCGCTTCCAAGCTTATCCAAGAGCATTGATACGATAAAGAACACGATAGCCACTGAAAGCTTGACTATCTCGCCCTTATGGTCATTCACAGGCTCTTCCTCTGCTGTCTGAGCACCATAATCCTTAACAGTAACGTCAGGCTCAAGCTGATGGACGGTATCTTCTATCATGATACGCAGGTCAGGATTAGAGCCGTCTGTTTTGACAGTAAGTTTTTTGCTGATAAAATCGACGTTTGATGAAACAACGCCTGCAAGCTCACCCACACGGTTCGCTATCTTTTCACCGCAGTTAGGGCAATCGAGATCCTCCAGCTTCAGATAGAGAGTTTTCTCAGCGCAATCGCCAAGCTCTTTCACGCTAACGTCAGGTTCAAGCTTATGGACGACATTTTCTATCTCGGTAAAGAGGGCGTTTTTATCGCCGTCAAAATCAACTGTGAGCTTTTTATTGATAAAGTCAAGGCTAGAGCTTTTAACGCCTGAAAGCTCGCCCACACGTTTCTCGATCTTTTCCGCACAATGAGGACAATCGAGTTCCTTAAGAAGCAAAGTCATTTTACTCATTTCACATTCTCCTATACTACAAAGATCAGATCACTTTCTTTACTCGCTGATATGCTCGATACCCATATTGAGTATGATAGCGACGTGTTCATCGGAAACTGAATAATAGACTGTTTTTCCCTCACGTCTATACTTCACAAGTCTGGCCTGCTTAAGCACTCTGAGCTGATGCGAGATAGCGGACTGTGACATTTCCAACAGCTCTGCGATATCGCACACGCACATTTCGTCCTTTATAAGGGTAAAGAGTATTTTCACTCTTGTTTGGTCGCCAAGGACTTTGAAAAGCTCTGCCACGTCATATATCTCCTCCTCAACGGGCATTGTTTTCCCTATTTCCTCCATTTTCTCTATATTCTTTCCTCCGCACTGTTTATGCTCATGCTTTACTGTATTCTCGCTCATTTATTTTCGCTCTCCTTTTCTTATTATTGTTTTAGTATATTCGATATGGGTCATTTCAATTCATCATATGAATAACTGTTCATATGTTTATTATATCATATATTCATGTTTTGTCAAGGGGGGGGTGAAAATTTTTTTGATTTAAGTTATTGGGGGTATTTTGTTTACATGGTACTGGTTGCATACCATGCGGGCGAACGATGTTCGCCCCTACGGATTATTCGGGCGAGTTTGCTGTGCCGCAAAATCGCTTCGCTCTTTGCGGATTTACGTTGTGCTAAGGGATAGAAAAGCGGTGCAGGTTTATGCTTCGATGTTGGTTTTATTTGATGTTTAGGTTCTATGTGCTTTTTGGATTTGTTCTGCACCGCTTAGTAGGCTTACGCCTATTGAGGCTCTGCCTCAAACTCCGCTAGGGGCTTTGCCCCCAGACCCCCACAATGGGTTTCACCCCTTGACCCTGACCAGGGGCGTGCCCCTGGTCCTTTTGCTCGCTTCGCTCGGTGTTGGGGCACAACTCTGGTCAGCTTTGCCCATTCCTAATTCCTCATTCCTAATTCCTCATTCCTCACTCCTCACTTTTTACACCTGTATTTAAACTTGACAAGTGTCTAAAAAAATGTTACTATACTATAGTAATAAAACTTATATGCAAATTCTCGGTCCTATCGGAAAGGAAATGATACTATGTCAAAATCTGTCGAGATCCAATCTCAGGATCTAACCAAAAGATACACCCTCGGCGAGGAGATCTTCAACTCCGTTTCCCACGGTGCAGGCGGCCTGCTATCCATTGCCGGCACTGCCGTCCTTATCGTTCTCGCTGCCATTTACTCCAACGCTTGGGGCGTTGTAAGCTCCGCTATTTTCGGAGCTTCTCTTATCATACTTTACACCATGTCAACCCTTTATCACGCTATCACCAATCCAAAAGCCAAAAAGTTTTTCAGGATAATGGATCACAACACCATTTTCTTTCTCATCGCAGGCACCTACACCCCTATCACCCTTGTGCCTTTGAGAGGTGCGTTTGGCTGGGTTCTTTTCGGAATCGTTTGGGGTGCGGCTATTCTTGGCATTGTGCTGAACTCCATTGACCTTGAAAAGTTCCGCAAGCCTTCTGTTGTATGCTATATCGCAATGGGCTGGGTAGTTATAATCGCTGTCAAACCTATGATAGAAAAGGTTTATCCTCTGTCCTTGTGGTTTATTCTTATAGGCGGACTTTTCTACACTGTGGGCGTTATTTTCTATGTTAAAAAGAACAAGAAATATTTTCACTCAATATGGCATTTGTTCACCATTGCGGGAAGTGTTTTCCACTACTTTGCGGTGCTTATGATGATAACACATGACTAAAAGATCATCCCGAGGGTTTGCGTCCTCGGGATTTTTCTGTTTAGAGAAAATATTTCTAAAATGAAATATATGGCGGTTTTTCTATTGCAAAAATGGCCGAAAAGTAGTATAATCATAATGATGTATTATATGTGACTGCACTGAATTTTTCACATGGGTGCGGTTTTGACATGAAAGGAGCATTTTATGCGTAGATCGGGTATTTTAATGCACATATCCTCTCTGCCTAACGATTATGGTATCGGCAAGCTTGGCAAGGAGGCTTATGCTTTTGTGGATTTTCTTGAAAAGGCTCACCAAAAATGTTGGCAGATACTTCCTATATCTCCTACAAGCTATGGTGATTCGCCATATCAGAGCTTTTCTGTTCACGCTGGAAATCCATACTTTATAGACCTTGAAGCTCTGGAAAAAGAGGGTTATCTGAAACCTGCGGAATACAAGGATATTGAGTGGGGCGATGACAAAGGGTCTGTTGACTACGGCAAGATATACGAGGTCATTTTCAAGGTACTTAGGACGGCACACAAGCGTTTTCGCAAGAAGCCTGAAAAGGCATACTCAAAATTCGTGGTGGAAAACAAAGACTGGATATACGATTACGCTTTGTTTATGTCACTGAAATTTGCCAACAAGGGCAAGGCTTGGTATGAATGGGACGAACCGCTGAAAATGTACAAGCCTAAGGCGATAAAAAGTGCAAGAAAAGAATATGCAAATGATATAGACTTCTGGTGCTTTGTGCAGTATAAATACTTCCAGCAGTGGAAAAAGCTAAAGGCTTATGCCAACGAAAAGGGCATCGAGATAATAGGCGATATTCCCATATATGTGGCATATGACAGTGTTGAGGTGTGGAGTACACCACAGTATTTTAGCCTTGACAAGGAGAAAAAGCCTGTTGAGGTGGCAGGATGTCCACCTGACGCATTCACGGCAGACGGTCAGCTTTGGGGCAATCCTCTTTACAACTGGGAATACATAGCAAGAGATAAATTTCGCTGGTGGGTAGAGCGTATAAAGGCGGCTTCTGCCACCTATGACGTGGTGAGAATAGACCATTTCAGGGGCTTTGAAAGCTATTACTGCATACCATACGGTGCAAAGAACGCCAAAAAGGGCAAGTGGAGAAAAGGTCCTGACATGAGGCTTTTCAAAGAAGTGAGAAAACAGCTTGGGGACGTGAAGATAATCGCAGAGGACTTGGGCTTTCTTACAAAGCACGTTGTAAAAATGCTCAACGCAAGCGGATATCCTGGCATGAAGGTGCTGGAGTTCGGCTTTGATTCTGATAATACAAACGGCTATCTGCCCCACAATTATAAGACCACAAACAGCATTTGCTATACAGGAACGCACGATAACGAAACCATACTTGGCTGGATAAAGAGCTGTGACGAAAAGACCAGAAGCTACTGCAAGGACTATCTTGGAGTTACAAAAGACGAGTTCGTGCCTTGGGCAATGGTAAGACTTTGTTGGTCCAGCGTGTGTGATACAGCTATCGCACAAATGCAGGATATACTTTGCCTTGACGATAAAGCCAGAATGAATACACCGTCAACAGTGGGAGCAAATTGGAAGTGGAGATTGGAAAGCTTTGATAAGCTTGATGATACTTTGGCGGAGAGATTGGCGAAGATAACAGCGGTGTATGGCAGATAGAGCAGGGATAAATAAGGAATGAGGAATGAGAAATGAGGAGTGAGGAGTGAGGAATTGGCATAGCCGACCGAACAAATCACAAGCATGAAGAAGTCAGATATTAGATAAAAGTAATATCGGAGAATTAAACCTGCACCGCTTTTCTATCCCTTAGCACAACGTAGATCCGCAAAGAGCGACAGCGATTTTGCGGCAGAAGAAAGTTGACCAAAACATTGTAGGGAAACGGCTCAATTTCTGTTTCCCAGAAATGCGACGTCCCACTCGAAGTGACAAGGTTTAAATTATCCAGAATTTGTGCAGAGCAACATTGTGCGGATAACACAAATGAGATTGCAGTCGATACGGCGAGGGGTGCGGGACGCCGAGGGCGTCGTCCCCTACAGGGCGGTGGGAAAATTTTCATGGTTATTGAGTCATGTTGTTATCGTTGCTTGTTCCTTCGACGGGCGAACTATGTTCGCCCCTACCATACGTTATGCGGATAATAACAAAGTACAAAATGCAATAGAATACATAAAATATCAGAAAGGATAAAAAAACCAATGAACAAAGAACTGTTTTACAGCGAACTTAGTAAAGACCTGAAAAAGAAGTTTGGCACGAGCGTTGAAAAAGCTCTGCCTTGGCAGCTTCACGAAAGCCTGTCGGCTACTGTTATGGAGCTTATTGACAGCGATTGGGAGAACAGCAAAAAGGCTCACCTTGACAGCCGCAGAGCCTGCTATCTCTCTATGGAGTTCCTTATGGGCAGAGCCGTTTATAACAATCTCCTTTGCCTTGGTATCACTGACGAGGTGGACGAGCTTTTGAAGGCTCACGGCAGAAGTCTTAATGACCTTGAAGAAATAGAGGACGCTGCCCTCGGCAACGGTGGTCTTGGCAGACTTGCCGCTTGCTTCCTCGATTCCGCTGCCGCTCATGACCTGCCTTTGGACGGCTACGGAATAAGATACAAGTATGGTCTTTTCAAGCAGAAGATAGTTGACGGCTTCCAAAAGGAAGAAGCTGACAACTGGACTAAGTACGGCGACCCTTGGTCTAAGAGATGCGAAAATGACAAGGTAGTCGTTAAATACGGCGACCAGACTGTTTACGCTGTGCCTTATGATATGCCTGTTATCGGCTTTGGCACTAAGAACGTTGGCACACTCAGACTTTGGCAGGCTGAGAGCGTGGAGGATTTTGACTTCGCTCAGTTTGACTGCGGTAATTATGACGGTGCTGTAAAGGCTAAAAATGACGCTGAGAACATCTCAAAGGTGCTTTACCCTAACGATAACTGTGAAGAGGGCAAGATACTCAGACTTAAACAGGAATATTTCTTCTCCTCCGCTTCTGTGACGGATATTCTCAAAAAGCATTTGGCTAAGTTCGGCACTCTTGACAACCTTGGCGACTATATTACTATCCAGCTTAACGATACTCACCCTGTTATCGCTGTGCCAGAGCTTATAAGACAGCTTTGTGCTGAGCATAGCTATGACTTTGACAAGGCTTTTGAGATCGCCCACAAGGTCTTTAACTACACAAACCACACTATCATGGCTGAGGCTCTTGAAAAGTGGGATTGCAGACTTGTGGAAAAGGTAGTGCCTGAGGTCTACACATATATCCTTATGATAAACGAGCGTTTTATAAAGGATATGTACGCTCTCAAAAAGGACAGAGAGTATATCTCTAAGCTTTCTCCTGTTGGCGACGGCATGGTAAAAATGGCATTTATGGCTATCTATGTTTCAAGCTATATAAACGGTGTTGCGGCTATCCACACTGATATACTGAAAAAGGACGCTCTCAAGGATTGGTATGAGCTTTATCCTGAGAGATTTCAGAACAAGACCAATGGTATCACACAAAGACGTTGGCTCGCACTTTGCAACCCTGAGCTTTCCGCACTTATCACAAAGCTTCTTGGCAATGCAGATTGGGTGAAGGACTTGGACGAGCTTAAAAAGCTTGAAAAATATGCTGATGATGAAGCTGTTCTTAACGAGTTCATGGCTGTTAAGGAGGCGCAGAAGAACCGCCTTGCCGCTTTTGTAAAGGAGCATGACGGTGTTGATATCGACCCGAACACTATTTTTGACATTCAGATCAAGCGCCTGCACGAATACAAGAGGCAGTTCCTTAACGCTTTGTCTATACTTTACATTTACTATGGCATCAAGGACGGCTCTATAAAGGACTTCACACCGACAACATTTATTTTCGGTGCTAAGTCTGCACCGGGATACAGGAGGGCTAAGGCTATCATCAAGCTTATTGGCGAGATAAGCAAGCTTGTGAACGCTGACCCTGACACAAAAGACCTTATCAAGGTAGTATTCGTACAGAACTACAACGTTTCCTATGCGGAAAAGCTTGTTACTGCGGCTGATGTTTCTGAGCAGATATCTACGGCAGGCACTGAAGCAAGCGGTACAGGCAACATGAAGCTTATGCTCAACGGTGCTGTTACGCTTGGAACTTATGACGGAGCTAACGTTGAGATAGTTCAGGAGGCAGGCGAGGAGAACAACTACATCTTCGGTGCAAGAGTAGAGGAGCTGGCTGAGATAATGCCAAAGTATGACCCTAGGGAGATACTTTTCTCAAACGACAAGATAAAGCGTGTTCTTGACAAGCTTATTGACGGCAGTCTTTCAGACGGCGGCGTTCCGTCCAACGAGGAGGGCAGCTTCAAGGAGCTTTATAAGGCGCTCACTGACGGTGCAAGCTGGCACGTTCCTGACCACTACTATGTTCTTGGCGACCTTGAAAGCTATGTTCAGGCAAAGCTCAAGGTCAACGCAGACTACAAGGACAAGCTTGCATTCGCTAAGAAGTGCTGGCTGAACATTGCAAATGCAGGAAAGTTCTCTTCTGACAGAACTATCAAGGACTATGCAGAAAACATCTGGAAGATAGAGCCTGTTAAGCTGTAATTGGAAATCAAATTTCTATGCAAATTGAATTTGTTAAGGGTATCGCACATGATTTTAAGCTTTTTATACACGGAAATGAACTTATCATAATATTAATTTGCGAAAATATGAACTAAAGCATTAATACACAAAGGACAGGCTCGTTTTTTGACGGGCTTGTCAGTTTTGATGTAAATATATTCAAGGGATAGATTTACATAAATGGCAGGAGGATAAATGTTAGACACCTTACTTAAACTAGACGGCGACATACTGTTATGGATACAGGACAACCTGCGTGCAGGGTGGCTCGACCCCATAATGAAGTTCATAACATATCTTGCAAACGGAGGTGCGTTATGGATAGGCATATGCGTTTTACTTCTCATACTGAAAAAGACTAGAACAACAGGCATCGTGTGTTCATGCTCCCTTGCGGTGACTTTTCTTATAAACAACATCATTCTCAAAAACATTATTGCCAGAACAAGACCTTACGAGGTGGTCGAGGGGCTTAACAGGATAATAGGGGCACAATCGGATTTCTCCTTTCCCTCAGGACATTCGGGAGCTTCCTTTGCAGTGGCGGTGGTAATGTTCATGGAGATGCCGAAAAAATATGGCGTGCCTGCACTTATAGTGGCAACACTCATTGCGTTCTCACGGCTGTATGTTGGTGTACACTATCCATTTGACGTTATCGCAGGCGTTCTAACGGGAACGATATATGCTGTTATCACAGTGGCAATATACAGAAAATTCTTCAAGGGCAAGAAACATTCTGAAAAATAAAAGACATTTGACGGGCGGTTTTTGACCGCTCGTTTTTTGTTGCTTTATCATCAAATTCTATTGAAAATCAAGTGTAAATATGATATCATAGAGATAATAAATATAAAGGAGAAAATCTTATGAAAAAGGTGCTTAAAACTATTCTTATGGGTGCTGTGGCTTTCAGCCTTGCTATGGGAGTGGGCTGTGTGACTGGCGAAAACAGCAGTCTGGAAAAAGAAAGCTCAAAGGCTGAGGACAGCAGTTCACAGAATAAGCGCAGACAGCTTCGTGACAAGTCTGACTACGGAAAAGTGATAGCCCTCACTTTTGATGACGGCCCTAACACTGACACAACTCCCCTTGTTCTTGACAAGCTTGAAGAACACGGCATTGTGGCTTCGTTTTTCGTTATCGGAAACAACATCACAGACGAGAGTGCAGAGGTCATGAAACGTGCTTACAACATGGGCTGTGACATTGAAAACCACTCTCAGAGCCACCCTGACATGACAAAAATGACCGCAGAGGAAATAAAGGCGGAGATAGACTTTACCTCTGACAAGGTGGAAGAGGCTGTTGGCGAACGTCCACAGTTTTTCCGTCCGCCATATATTGCGGTGAACCAGACAATGTTTGACGTTATAGATATGCCGTTTATATGCGGATACGGCGCAGAGGACTATAACAATGCCATAGGCGTTGAGGAGCGTGTTGAAAAGGTGCTTGCACAGGCCAGGGACGGTGGCATTATCCTGCTTCACGATATGAACGGAAACGTTCAGACAGTTGAAGCCCTTGACAAGATAATCCCTGCCCTCAAAGAACAGGGCTACGAGTTCGTTACCATAACAGAGCTTTTCCACGCAAAGGGAGTTGCCATTGACCCTGACTCCGAGATAATCTACAGCTACGCTGAGCAGACTGAAATGTACGGCTAAAAATGACAAACAAAACCGCCTGAGAGAAATAGCTTCTCAGGCGGTGATTTTTTTATCAAGTAAATCGTGCCCCAGGCTGATCCTCTGGTGGGATAGGCGCTCCGCAATGAGGACATTCTGTACAGGTGTCTACGACATAGGTATAGCCGCAATATTCGCAGGCTTTTTCCTGAGCTGCGTCAGAACACGGCTTTGCTTTGGCATATTTTCTCGCCTTTGGATTTATACCTATCATAAGGCAGGCGTGCAGACACACAAATGCCAGAATGGCGATCGAAGTAAATAGTATAGTCCAATTCACTTTACTCTTCATTACGGTAGGCGTCAGGTCGTCAAATGATGTGCTGATAGCCGAGGACACTGTATAGCGTGTTCTCGCCGTGAGATTATTCTGCAGCTCGTCATTGAAGCTGTTCGTTACAGATTTTGTCAGAACATCATCTGTATCATTGCCCTGCATACCCTCCCAATACCAATCCTCAAAGCCGTCAGAGGAAGAATAGCCGTCAGGAGTAGAGTAAACTATGAGCCAATGGCTCTCGTCCGCAAAGTGGTTCACATACAGATCATAGGCATAATTTTCAAGATCTGAATAATTTCCCTGCCAATCGGAATTTTCCACTGTTATGACCGCAGGTGAGATACCGGTGCGGTTATAAAATGCCACCAGCGAGTTCCTAAGCTCTGCGGTGTTGCCAAGGACATTTGCTTTATCCTCCACAACTATTTTATAATCATAATTTTGGGGAAGCTTATGAGGGTGATGATAAGCCTCGGCAAACATAGAAAATGTGAATAAAATAAACGGCAGATAGAAAAGCAGCATAAGAAATCTCAAAGGACTTCTTTTTTCGGTTATGTCATAATCTGCATAGACATAGACAGGTCTGTGATGATCATAATATACATATCTTCTTGCGTCCGGAAAATAGGTGCTTCTTACGTGGCGTGAGCTTCTTCCTGAGCCTCCGTGCGAATGGCTGCTGTGATGCGAGCCTCCGTGTGATCCTCCTCCGTGAGAGCCGCCTCCCGATGAATGTGGCATTTATTATTTACCCCTTTCTTATTTTTTGGCAGCATCTGCGACAGGCTGTTCTGTTTCCACGTTATGTGGTCTGAGCGGCGCTCCGCAGTGTGGGCACTCATGACAAGTGCCGATAACATAGACATTTCCGCAGTATTCGCAGGTGTCCTCTTTTGCATCATTTGCACATTTCACTGCGCTTCGGTAAGCCTTTTTATTCGTGATAAGCGTCTGATATATCTCATAAGCCCCGATACCTGACAGGAGAAGTCCCCATATCACGAACAGCCACTCTACATGACCGTCCATAACGTTTGGCGTAGTTTCATCAAAAGCCGCTGCTATAGCAGAGCTGACATCATAACGGCTGTTGGCGGTAAGATATTTCTGCATATGATCTTTGAAATCGTCTGCTACATCTACAGTTATGATATTGTCGGTATCATCGCCCTGCATACCCTCCCAGTACCAATCGTTAAAATCAGGGTCGGGAGATGTAGGTTCAGAATAAACCATCAGCCAATGCTCCTCGTCGTCAAATTCCGTCACATACATATCATAGGCAAAGTCCTCTAGCTTTGAATAGCTTCCCTGCCAATCCTCGTTGTTCACTGTCATTACCTCAACAGGTATACCCGTTTCGTCATAGAAATCATCTATTGCGCTTTGCACCATATCGGCATCGTCAATTACCCCTGCACAGTCCACTATCTCACAGCTATAAGAAGGACTTGTATCCATTTTTTGTGGCTTATCATAGCACATGGCAAGAAGCATGATACCAAAGAGCAGGCTGACCGCACTGCCAAGTATACTGAAAAACTTACCTGAAGCGGTCCCCTTGCGAATATCATAGTCAGCATAGACATAGACAGGACGATAGTTCTCATAGTATACGTATCTTCTTGCCCCAGGAAAGCTTGTGTGCTTTATGTGTTTAGCACTCGACCCTCCCGAGCTTGATGAAGAGCTGGAAAAGCCTGAGCCGCTGTGTGACCCTCCGCTGTGAGAGCCTCCCCCTGATGAATGTGGCATTTATTTTTTACCCCTTTCCCCTATACAAATCTATAGATCCATCAATACTGCACACGCTCGGCTGTGTAGCCGTCTTTTTCAAGCAGGTCGATTATTCCTCCCTCGCCTGCATAGTGTGCCGCACCAACAACATAGAACACGTTCTTGCCCTGAGACATAAGATCCTCGGCAGCTTTTGCCATGTTCTTGTTTCTGTCATAGAGCATTTGGTTATTATAATCCTCGGCGATCTTTTTGTCCTCCTCGGTATAGCCTGCAAGCTCCTCCTCGTTATCTTCCTCAAGGAAGGTTTCGATATCCCCCGACTTCCATGCGGTATAGAGGTCTTCAAGAGCCTGCTTCTGGCTCTCCTTGGTTTCACCCTCGTAGCTTCTGAACATAAGGTCATAGATATCGTCAGAGAAGTTTATGAGCATATTAAGCTGGAAATCCACCGACTCAACTTCGTATATCTCCTTGCCGTCTGCGTGGGCAGTGGTAAGAAGGAAGTTATCAAGGCCCTTTTCCGTGTCAAAGTCTGAATCCTGAATAAGCAGGGTATCAAGAGTGCTTGAAACAGCCCATGGTCTGTAGACCTCCAGGGCGGAGATATCCATGCCCCAATAGCCGAGATATGTTTGCAGTGCTGAATATGCTTCCTCGGAAATATGCTGGCTGAGCTTTGTGTTATCATTATAAAGCATTTGCTTCATAAGATTTTTCATATACTCGCCGTCCTCGCTTGTGGAGGTTATATCGCACTCCACCGCAAGTATATCAGCATTGTTATACGCATTCGTTACTGCCTCAGGGAGCGGATAGCACTCGTCTTTCAGATCATGGAAAGAGCCGAGCATCACCATTGTGTTGCCCTCAGGTGAAGTCACTTTCCACATAGCAGGTGTGATACCGTTCGTCGTTGTATCGTCCGTTACCGCTGATGAGCTGTCTGAAACACTGCTGTCAGGTGCAGAAGTGGCAGAAGCTGTACTGCTCGCCTCCCCTGTGGTGGTTGTATCAGACGTTGTGTCGGCTGTTGTAGTTGTGGCTGCCTTTGAGCTGCTGTCGGTCTGTGAACTGTCAGGCACCTCTCCGCATGAGCAGAGAAGTGCGGTGCACATTGCAGCGACTGTAAAAAGGCTCAATGTTCTATGTATCTTTTTCATGGTTTTATCTCCTGTCTTTATAGTTGTATGTTTCAGTATATCACACATCAAAGAAATTTTCAAGTATGGTTACAATTTTGTAATAGTCAGGCTTTATTCTCTCTTATACGCTTTTCTATCGTTTCCATATCTATGCCGTATTGTTTAAGGATAGTCTGAGCGAAGCTGTTGTCACGGGGCATTCCACGGACTATCTTATACTTTCGCTCTCCTGTTTCATCATCTGCGTCGGCGACAATGCTTGCAAGCTTTGTTCTGAGTGTGCTGTCTTTATTAAGCTCCACGGTCTTGTATGCGATATCCACAAGATGTGTTGCAAAAACTCCTCTTACGCCCATTTTGCAGAATATCCTCAAAAGCTCGCAGGCGACCTCAACGCACTCCCTGGGGGTCGTGCTTTGGATAGACTCGTTCATAAGAAGCAGGCTGTTTGCTGTGATAGTGTCGCTTATTTCACGGAACTCTTTTATCTCCGTGGTGAAACGGCTTGTGTCGATACCTGTTTTTTCCTCTTGCGGGAACTGAGTGTAGATATAGTCCACAAGGGATATTTCACAGTATGAAGCAGGCACATAAAGTCCTGTCTGCGCCATTATCTGACACAGACCGACCGCACGGAGAAATGTGGTCTTTCCGCCATTGTTTGCGCCCGTAAGCACATAAAATCCCTCGCTGTCACCTCCCATGGTGATATTGTTTGTGACAACGGATTTTTTCTCCTTGTGGTCAAGATTATATATTCTGGCTTCACGGAAATAAACAGGGTCAAAGATATCCTTTATGACGGCTTTTCTCTCACCTGCAGGAAGAATTTTCGGACGGCACATTTTAAGCCCCTGATCTTCGCAGGCTTCTATCACAGCCACTGCGCCCATGTAGTATTCAAGCTGATAGTCTATATAGCGCATATCGGCAATGCCTGCTTTCTGATACTCAGCAAGCACCTTGTCTATCATTTTCACAAAAGTATCAGTAAGATTGCTAAGCTCGTCAAAAAGGGTCTTATCCACAGTGTTGATAAGCTTATCGTCAGACACCTCGCTGTCATTATACTTTTTTCTGAGATTTTTCACAACAGCCTTATCGTTGAACTTTGCCCCATGGTAAAGTATCCTGTCAACAAGGGACGGCTTTATATCGTAACGCTCTTTTGAAAGCTCTATAATTCCTGCTGAAACAGGAACTAGCCTTTCATCGAGGTTTATGGCAACCGTAACGCTTCGTATACGGTCATAGAGTGCCTTTTTAAGCTTCTCTATCTCACCTTTCAGGGATATATAATGCTTGTCACCGTAATGCTCCTCAAAGAACGCAAAAAGCTTTTTTACGCCCTCTGAGCGTATCTTATCTTTCATTTTTCCATAAAAATCGTGCATTATCTCCATGCACTGTATGTAAGCGTCAAAACCGCTTATGGCATCATCAAGCTGTGAAAAGCTGTCGGGAGTAGTAAGATTATAGATGTTTTTTCTGTCATTTTCCACCATGACGTTTATCACCTTGCGTATGGTGGCAGACAATGACGGAAGCCTTATAAAATCATCAAGGATATCAAGGCGGTAGTTTATTACCTCCTCATCGTCGCAAACCTCACAAAAAAGCCTCATTACACGATACTGGTAATGGGGCGTGATAAAATCAGCCACCTTTTCAAGCTCCAGATTGTCAACAAAGGCTCTGGGGAGCTTTTCAAGGGCGGTAGCTCTTTTTTTCATTGCGTTGTGCTTTTCCACAGAGGGATAAAGCAGGTCAGCCACAGGGGCTTTCATATCAAATTCGTCAAGTTTTGAAGCCATTTTCGTTTCCTCACTGGTCTTTGGCAAGGGCTTTCAGGTCTATTATTATGCCCACCTTTGCAAGAGCCTTCGACATAAGCTCTGCACTTAGGGGGTAGATATCAGTTTTTCCGCACTCGTGGTCATACTCGTATCTGAAAAACTGCACATAATTCTCCTGATAATCCTCAGACGTATAAACTTTTCCCATGATATATTTATTTTTTATGGCATAATAGTTCACAGGCTTGAGCCTGAGAATAGCTTTCGGGTCGGCAGACATTTCCGATGCGAGGGTATCAAAGCCCTCGTCAACGTAGTTTATTTTTCTGCACTTCATATCCTTTATTTTCTTTTTCAGAGGCGGCTCGCTCTGAGTCTGCTTCTTTTTGAACAGTGAAAACATTTTTACACACCAAGCCTCTCAAAAAGCTGTTTGCGGCAATCCTCTTCAAGCTTATCGTTTATAGGTGCGGGGATATACTTTTCGCCAAGCTTACGGCTCATGCAGTATGAAATAACATAGTCGCTGACCTTTGGATTTTTAGACAGAAGCGGACCGTGGAGATAGGTTGCGATAACGCTTTTTTCCATATAGCCCTCGGTACTGCTTTCAAACTCATTGCCGTTGCCTGAAAGGACTTTTCCGAAGGGCGACTTGACGTTGGTGGTCTGTCCGCCATGGTTTTCAAAGCCTATGACCTTATACTTCTCGCCGTCAAGCTGAGCTTCTATAACGATATTACCGATACATCTGCATCTTTTATCAGTAGACGCCACAGTATAGTAATCAAAAAGCCCCAGTCCAGGCACTTTTTCACCGTTTGAGTCCTTATAATACTGACCCATGAGCTGATAGCCGCCGCATATCATCAAGAAAAATGTTCCTGCCTTATAAGCTTTCATGATACTGTCCTTGCAGGAAACAAGGTCATCTGCAAGTATCTGCTGTTCAAAGTCAGCACCGCCGCCAAGATAGATGATATCATACTGGGTGAAATCAGTTTCCTTGTCACCAATAAGATGCTTTGAAACTTCCAGCTCTATGCCACGCATTTTACAGCGATATGAAAGCACTTCAACGTTGCCGCTGTCGCCATAGAGGTCAAGCATATTAGGATACATATGAAGAATTTTCAGTTTTTCCATTTTACTTTTCCTCCCCGTTTTCTTTCAGGCTCTTATATTTTTTTATTGCGGCTCTTGTCGGCTGGATAGCAGTATAATTGGCTATGGCGAACTTATCTCCCTTTGTGGAAAAGAGTGACGCTGTTGCTTCGTCAAGATCAGGATAAACGAATATCTTGTCAGGGTCATAGCCTGAGCATTTTATTCTTATGGCAATATCATATGCCCTCGTACCAGAAGTCACAACTCTGTCAACATTATTGAACACAGAGAAGTTTATATCCCATATCCAAGAAACGTCATGGCCGTCTGCAAGGTTATCGTTAAGGACAAAAAGCAGTTCCTTTGAGCCTGCCTGCTCGTTCATCACACGCAGAGTCATATTTGCGCCAACAGGGTTTTTAGCAAGGTTCACAAGAAGGCTTGAGCCGTCAACCTCAAAGCGTTCAAGTCTGCCGTTATTCACCTCGAAATGCTCGAAGGTATCGTGCAGGATAGCCTTATCAAAATTATAGAGCTTTGCGGCAGTATAGACAGCCGCCATGTTATACATATAATAGATACTGTTATGAGCGGTCTTATATGTTTCCCCGTCTGCTTCAAAGGACGGAACAGTCAGGTCAACGTTCTTTATCTCCACCTCAGGCTCGATATTGCCGAAACCGCATTTCGGGCAATGGAACTTGCCGATATGTGAATACTGATAATAGTCATAGACAAGCTCAGTATCGCAGAAAGGACAGAACTTGCCCTCGCCCACCTCATAAGGCTTATCCGTTGCGCCCTGATATCTGTCAACGCTGAAATAGTGGATATTCTTATTATTGGGGTTAGCAAGTCCAAGTCTTGCCACGTTTGGGTCATCGGCATTGAGAACAACGTTGCCCTCAAATGTTTCAAGGAACTTTTTCACCTTGAGAATGAGTGTTTCCACCTCGCCGTTTCTGTCAAGCTGGTCACGGAAGAAATTCAGCAGAACAAGGGTCTGCAAATTGAGCTTTGAATAGACCACAGGAACGTGTGACTCGTCAGTTTCAAGCACAAGATAATCGGCGTGTACTCTTCCCCTCATATCGCAGTGATTGAGCAAAAGTGAGCATATTCCCGTATCAAGGTTATTCCCCTCAGGGTTTGTGATTATCTTCTTTCCACCGCTTGCAAAAATGTGGCTGAGATAGTTTGTAACAGAGGTCTTGCCGTTGGTGCCTGTGACAGCAACGATAGGGCAATCCACCTTGAAAGCCTTCAGGCAGTCTTTATTTATAGTCCACAGCACAAGCCCAGGAAAGTTGCCTGCGTCCCTGCCCAGCAGGTGCAGAGTTTTTACCATAAGCTTGCCGAAAATAATGGTGAAAGCGTTTTTTAAACTCATTTATATATCTCCTATTAAAATAAAGTCGTATAAAATAATAATAGACCATAACGCCCATAATGTCAAGCATTTTAGACATTTGCAAACAAAAAAACACCGCACAAAGACGATAGGCGTCCCTTGTGCGGTGTTGGCTTCTATATAATTTTTGAGAGAAAATCTTTCAAACGCTGATTTTCAGGGTGTGCAAAGAACTCTGACGGCTTGTTCTGCTCGAGTATTTTTCCGTCTGCCATAAACAGAACTCTTGAAGCAACTTCCCTTGCAAAGCCCATTTCGTGGGTAACGACAACCATTGTCATTCCGTCGTTTGCAAGCTGTTTCATAAGCTCCAGCACCTCGCCCACCATTTCAGGGTCAAGTGCTGAAGTAGGTTCGTCAAAGAGCATTACTTCAGGATTCATCGCCAGTGAACGTGCGATGGCTATTCTCTGCTTCTGACCGCCTGAGAGCCTTGAAGGATACTCGTCAGCCTTATCAGGCAGGCCAACTCTTTCCAAAAGCTCCTCCGCCTTTTTGTCGGCTTCATCGGCTGTCATAAGGCCAAGCTTCACAGGGGCAAGAGTGATATTCTTTTTTATTGTAAGATGTGGGAAGAGGTTGAAATGCTGAAAAACCATGCCCATTCTCTGTCTGAGCTTGTTCATTTCATGCTCGTTCGCCTGAGTGATGTTCTCGCCCTCGAAGAAGATATCACCTGAGGTCGGCTTTTCCATAAGGTTAAGACAGCGGAGAAAGGTGGATTTTCCTGAGCCTGACGGACCAACGATAACGACCTTTTCGCCCTTTTCGATAGTTTCGTTTATATCTTTCAGCACTTCGACCTCGCCGAAAGACTTGCTGAGATGTTTAACGTCTATCACTTTGCGACAGCCTCCTTTCAAGCTTTCCTACCAGATGAGTAAGCACAACTACCATTATAAGGTAAATAAGTGCAACTGTTATAAGCGGCATGAATGCCGAGAACGTCTGAGAACGGATTATATCTCCGCCCTTTGTAAGGTCCTGAATTGCGATATATCCTGCAACAGAGGTTTCTTTAAGCAAAACTATGCACTCGTTTGCAAGGGCAGGCAGAACAGTTTTGAAAGCCTGCGGAAGAACTATTGATATCATTGTCTGACGATAGCTAAGGCCAAGGCTTCTTCCTGCTTCAAACTGACCGTTGTCAACTGACATGATACCTGAACGGACTATCTCAGCCACATATGCGCCTGAGTTCACGCCGAATGCAAGCACAGCCACAAGAGTCTTGTCTATGTTCACACTTCCGAAAATAACAAAATATGTTATAAGAAGCTGAACTACCATAGGAGTTCCTCTTATCACTGTAAGATACACTCTGCAAAGGGCGTTGAGTATCTTCATTTTGCCTGTCTTATCATGAGTAGAGCGGACTATAGCCACAAGAAATCCCAACACAAAGCCAAGTATGACCGCAAAGAAGGTTATGATAAGTGTTGTTTTAAGACCATTGGTAAGATAATGCCAACGGCTCTCGTCCAAAAAATTTTGCTGGAAATCGTCGATCAATTTGTTCAATTCAGCACTTCCTGTTCTTTATCAAAATAATTTCGGCTGCCGCTCTACGACAGCCGAAGTGTGAAAAATTATTTCTTTCTTACGATTATTACCTGACTTGATGATGTGTAAGTGTCAGAGAAAAGAACGTTTTTCTCTCTGTCAGGTGTAACTGTCATACCTGCAACGCCAACGTCTGCCTTGCCTGACTGAACGGCTGAGATGATAGAATCAAATGCCATATCGTCTATCTTAAGCTCATAACCAAGCTTGTCGCAAACTGCCTGCATCATATCAGCGTCGATACCAACGACCTTATCGTTCTCTTTGCTCTCGTATGGAGGGAACTCAGCGTTTGTTGCCATTACAAGCGTACCCTTATCTCTGCTAACATTATCAGGGGACTTGTATGGGTTCTTGCCAGCGTCTTCGCCAACGTAGTTTGCCTTGATAGCGTCAAGCGTTCCGTCAGCCTTAAGCTCCTTGAGCGCACCGTTGACAGCTGTCTGAAGCTCAGTGTTGTCAAGCTTCATAGCGATAGCGTATTCTTCCTCAGCAAAAGGCTCGTCAAGTATTTCAAGATCGTCATTCTTCTCAACGAATACCTTAGCAGGCTCAGCGTCAATTATAACAGCGTCTATCTTGCCCTGCTTCAGAGCCTGAACAGCGTCAGCGCCCTTGTTGTATTTTTCTACCTTAGCGTCCTTAACGTCCTCGGCATAGATATCGCCTGTTGTTCCAAGCTGAACACCGATAGTCTTGCCCTCCAGATCGTCAACGCTGTGAACTGTATTAGCAGGCACTCCGCAGCCTGCAAGCATTGTAACGCTCATTGCCACTGCAATAAGTCCTGCTGCAAATTTCTTCATAACATACATTCCTTTCAAAAAATTGATAGCGACAGTCCTCCGATACCGACTGTGCATAAACCTATATCATATATTATAACTGAACACACGGCTTTTTGCAATAGCTTTTATCAGTGATTTAATATATAAATTATGAATTTTTTGTTTTGCCAAACCATTTTAGTAAACAAAAAAGGTATCCACCCAACGGGGACACCTCTTTGTGAAAATCAGCTTAGAAATTCATTGTGAACTGAACTCTGTGGTTGCCGTCTGCGTCATCATCTATCATTTCAGCCTTTACGATAGTGATAGGCGTAACAGGCTTTGACTGTGCGTTGTCTGAACCTGTTGTTCTCTCAACTTTAAGAAAGTCATCGACAACGTCCATGCCCTCTGTTACCATGCCGAAAGCCGCATACTGTCCGTCAAGGAAGGTATCCTTATCGCTGTAGCAGATAAAGAACTGGCTTGAGGCACTGTCCATATCGTTTGCTCTTGCCATTGAAACAACGCCTCTTGTATGGCTCAGGCTGTTTTCAACGCCATTTGCTGAGAACTCGCCCTTGATAGTTTCCTTGCTTCCGCCTGTGCCGTCACCGTTAGGGTCACCGCCCTGTGCCATAAAGCCGTCTACAACTCTATGGAAAGTAAGTCCGTCATAGAATTTTTCCTTTACCAGCTTCTCGAAGTTCTCGCAGGTTATAGGTGCGTCATTGGCATAAAGCGTGATAACGAACCTCTTGTCAGTGTCAGCCGCAGAGGTCTGTGATGAGCTGTCGCTCTTATCTCCGCAGGCTGTAAGAATTGCGCAGGCAAGCACGCCTGCTGTGCAAAGAGCCAATGCTCTGAATAGCTTTTTAAGTTTCATTTTTATCGTCCTTTCGATCATTATTAATGGCACTTCTGCCTTTTCACTAGCCTATTATAGCACCTCCCTGCAAAAAAATCAACATCAGACCATGTTTTTCACATAATTTTCATCATACGAAGCCTAAAGTTGGCTTATTTAATATTGATTTTTGACTCTTAATGGAGTATAATTATAATGTTTTTTAAAGAAAAATATAAAAACTATGTTATGTATGGAGGACTGAACAAAATGGATAAGTTGAAAAAAGCTCTGCCTTTTATCATCCCGCCTCTGGCTGTATTGCTCATAATGGGATTTGCTTTTTATCGGCATGGGCTTTACCCTTTTGGTGACGGCACTGTATCATGGTGTGATATGTCACAGCAGGTGATACCTCTGCTCACCGACTTCAAGGATATTTTCACAGGCAAGGACGGAATGTTCCTTAACTTTCACAATGCAGGAGGAATGGACCTGTGGGGCGTTTTCTTCTTCTTTATCGCAAGCCCCTACACCTTGCTTGTGCTTTTTGTTGACAAGGCTGACATCATCTACCTTGTGAACATTCTCACAGTGCTTAAAATGATGACAGCGGCTGTAACGGCGCAGATATATTTCCGCTCCTGTCAAAAAAAGCTCGACCCTTACATTGGCGCTGTACTCAGCGTCATATACGCATTCTGCGGCTATGGAATGCTCTATTATCAGAACAACATATGGCTTGACATGATGTATCTTTTCCCTCTCCTTATGGTGGCATTCAGGGAGCTTTTCGAGAAAAAGCGCATTATCCCATACACTGTCATGCTCACACTTATGATGATAGTGAACTACTATATCAGCTACATGATAGTTGTTTTCATAATGATTTTCATGGCTCTTTGCTGCTGGCGTTACCGCAAGGAGGAAAAATACAGGGACGTTCCATGCAGATTTGTTATAGGCTCGCTCCTTGGTGCATTGCTTTCGGCGGTGGTATGGATACCATGCTTCCTGCAGTTTTTGTCAAGCGGACGTTCAAAGTCAGTTATCGAACAGCTTGAGACTTCTTCATTCATCACAAACTACTACACGACCTTCTGCCTGCTGTTGTCAACGGCTTCGGTCATAGTGATAGTTGCGGTGTTTCTTCTTGACGGCAAAAAGAGAAGCAAGCGTTTGAACACCGACCTTATAATGCTCTTTTTGATGCTCGTACCTATTTTAATAGAGCCTGCGAACCTTATGTGGCACACAGGAAGCTATATGTCATTCCCATGCAGATACGCTTTCATCACCATTTTCTTTGCACTTATCTGCGCAGGATATTTCCTTTCATCGGAAAACGCAGTGGCAAAAGGAAAGAAAAACTGCGACCACTTTGTTATCTTCCTAATACTTGCGGCACTTATCTACGGCTTTTACAACTTCTCAGAGGGCTTTGTTGAAAACAACCGCTCGGGAATATCAAAATACACCTCAAGCCTTTGGCAGGACAGCACCGCCTTTGAGCTTTGCCTTGAATTTTTCATTGTGGCGGCGGCTTTCTATACTGTTATCGTTCTGCTGCACAAAAAGGGATGGATATCAAAGAAAATATTTGCTGTCTTCCTCGCAATGTTTGTTGCGGCGGAGTCATACGCAAACGTGAACATTTATATGGTATCCCCAAGCATGAACAATACTCTCCGTGCGGCTAATCATCAGAAGATAATGGATCTTTCAGACAGGCTTGACGAAACAGAGGGCTTTTACAGAGTAAAGACCGCAAGCAAGCTTTTCGAGGTCAATCTGGTCGGCTCAATGGGCTACAATTCCCTGAGCCACTACACCTCCCTCACAAGCCGTGATTATATGTACATGATGAAGCAGCTTGGTTACTCCTCCTACTGGATGGAGGTAGGCTCATATGGCGGAACGGAGCTTACTGACGCTTTGCTGTCAGTAAAATATCTTATTGAAAAAGGTACAGGCTCGGCTGACGCTGTATATTCAAACGATACCTACCAGATAGTGCCGACAGAATACTATCTCCCCCTTGGCATTGTGACCGACGCTGACCTGAGCGGCAGTGAGGAGCTTTCCACAGGCACAAGAAGCAACGTTCAGAAAAAGCTTTTTGAACAGCTTTTCGGCGGCAACGGTGACGAGCTTATCACAGACTACGAATACACCACGATCTATGGTGTGCAGGACGACAGTAACTTTAAACCGAACTACACCCTCACTACTACTAGCGATGTAGCCTACATGGACTACAGCATAGATGTGACAGACAAGCAGACACTTTATTTTGACTGCTTCGACAAGCTTTCAAACAGCCTCAGCGAGGATATAAACGGAAGCTTCATGGTAACAGTGAACGGTCAGGTAAAGCAGATGGATTATCCGTCACAATCGAGCAACGGGCTTTTGAAACTTGGGGAATTTGAAAATGAACACGTCAACGTGCGTGTGACCTTGAAGAAAGACATCATAAGCTGCCGTTCCTATGGCGTTTTCGGGCTTCACCACAATGTTCTTGAAAAGGCACTTGAGCAGGCACAGACCGCCGGTCTTACAGACAGTGACGGCAAGCTTTCAGGAAGCGTGAACGCAAAGGCAGGACAGAAATGTGTGCTTCAGATACCATATCAGGAGGGTCTGAAAATAAAGGTCAACGGCAAAGCTGTTTCATATGACAAGGTTTTCGGTGACCTTGTAAGCTTTGACTTGCAGGAGGGCGAGAACACAATAACTGTAACAAGCGTGCCAAAGGGCTTTTATGCAGGTCTTGCACTGACTATCGCAGGCATTGCGCTGACAGCAGGATATTTCTTCATAAGAAAGAAACTGAAATTCGGAGAAACTATGGAAGCCGCTGCACTTGTGGCTGTTATCGGTGCGGGAGCTATAGTGATCATAGTGGTTTATGTTGCACCTTGCATACTGAATATTTATAGCTGATAAAATATAACAGATATAAATAACATAGGGGCAAACAGCGTTCGCCCTCCTTGGTACAAGCATTGTAATTAAAAAAAACTGCGGATAGCATTTTGCCGTCCGCAGTTTTTATTTTATCCGAATTTACTTATGCTCCTCCAGATACTTTTCAGTATCCATTGGATAGCATTTCAGGTTTGGAAGCTCGTCAAGGGTGAGAACTCTTTCGCTGTTGTAGATCTTGTTCCACTCGTCAAATGTGGTGTACTGATCTGAAAGCTGTTTATCCTTGATACAAAACTCGCCGTTCCATGTATTGAACCACGCCCAGCGTGTGCCGTCGTTGAATGCTCCGTCAGGGTCGAACATAGAACCGTTCTCTGTCATTGCGATTATCTTTTTTGTGGATGTGCTTGACTTCACAAGGTCATAATACCACTTCTGTGAAGAGCTGTCCCGCTCGGCAGGATAGCAGTCATAGCCCATGATGTCAACATACTCATCTCCCGGATACCAGTCAGGATTCTGTGCGTTCCATACCCAGATCAGGTTGTTAAGACCATACTCATTTGTGAACTTGTCATACATGAGCTGCCAAAGCTGAATGTATGCGTCCTTTCCTGCTGAACCCCACCAGAACCATGCGTTGCCAGGATACTTAGGGTCGCCTGCCGCCTCGTGGAGAGGTCGCCAAAGTATAGGCACGTTTGCGTCTGCAAGCTCTTTAAGTACCCCTGCCATATGGTCAAGGTCTGCTATGATAGAATCGTAGCCCTCTTTATCCTCGCCACTGAGAGCCTTTGCAAGGTCGAAGTCTGTGTATTCAGAATAGAAGCCCTGCCACCATGCTCCGCCGTTCTTTTCCAGGTTTTTCTCAGGGGCATACCAATGCCAGCAAAGTGAAACTATACCGTTTTCGTTGTTGTACCAATCCATAGCCTGCAAAGGTACCATATCTCCGCCGCCTGCACCATGTGCAAGTGCGCTGTTTGAAAGATTTAAAACGTCAAGACCAAGTATAGCAGGCGTCTTGCCTGTGTGCTTCTTTATCTCCTTGAACTCACGGCTGTCCTTGCCCTCGTTATCTCCTGAGGACTGACCTGAGATAGTATACTTTCCGTAAACGTCCGTAAGGAAGTTATAAAGTCTTTTTGCCTCGTCAGAAGCGTTAGGGTTTGAAAGCTGATTTGATACCTCATACTGTGAAAGGTCGATAGCAGGAGCTGGGGTTATCTTTATCTTGTCAATATAGATATGACCATTGTCGCCCTTTATGCCTACCTTATGAGTACCTTCGTCGATAAGCACATTTTCAGCCATAGTGTCGCCAAACTCTGTTGTGGTCGATGTGAAGTTTGTGAGCGCAGCACCGTCAACAGTGATAAGATTTGACTGACCCTCGCCGTCTGCCGCCATTGTGAGAGTAATATTATAGCTTCCCTTTGCAGGAAAATCTATCTCGAACTCCACCATATCTCCCGATGAGCCTATGGAAACGAAGCCATCGCCAGAAAACTTACCAAGAAAATTCTTATCAAGCACTGCCGCACCTCCCGAAAGAGTTCCTTTTTCCGCCTCGGACTCGTAGCTGAAATCCTCAGGAACGTCATACTCTGTCGTTACATCTGAAAGGTCGATATTGCCCATATCCTCAACTACAGGGGCTGTTGTAGTGGTAGTCTCACCTGCTGACGAACTGCCTGAGCTGCTGTTTCCTGTACTGCTGCAGCCTGCTGCCGCACAAGCGATAAGCACTGCCATAACGGCAGCAACTGTTCTTTTCATTATTTCACGCATAATGTTCTCCTTATCATTAATAATCAAAATATTCAAATTTTTATAAAGCCAAGCTTTGCGAAGCCTCGCCTTTAGGCTTTATATTCCATACTTTTAAATATATCACATATAAAACCATTGTCAATAGCCGTTTTTAATGTTTAACATCTTGTTCAAAATTGATAACGTTTACTTTTATTTGAACTAAAAAAATATGAACCCACACGGCATTGGGTTCATATTTTCATATATAAAAAATATTATTTTCGGAGAAACGTTCTGTATACCCAACGGGTGAATTTTCTGGGAAATATAAACAAGCCAAACTGCATAGCGCATGGCATGAAAAAGTCACGGAAGCCCGTATACCCTGAACGGTGTATTATCCACCTCACACGAATGAAAGCCTTTGTATGCTCCCAGCTTTTGCGTGTATCCACAGTATTTTCATCTATGCGGTAGCGCACAAGCACCTCGGGTATATTCTGCCCCTTTGCACCATGCTGTAACATTCGTGCGATAAACTCATAGTCCTCGCACATTTTAAGGTCACTGTAACCGCCTATCTTTTCCGCAAAGGACTTGCGAAAAGCCACAGACTGCCTGTTGAAAGGGTTGCGTCGTTTGGAATATGAAGCGATATCCTTATGCATGACAGGCACTTTTTTCACCGAAACTACCTCGTCAGTGTCAGTGTCGAACTCCTCCACATATGTGCCGATGATATCAAGCTTAGGTTTCACCGCAAAAAGGGTCATCTGCTTCAAGCAGCGGTTAGGGAGAGATATATCGTCGCTGTCCATTTTCACGATATAATCGCATTTACACGCCTTTATGCCCTCGTTGTAAGCCTTTCCAACGCCCACGTTCTCGTCTATCTGAACGATATGGAAAATATGCTTGAACTCGTCCTGAAAAGACTTCACGATGATATTAAGCTCGCAGGTGAGCTTGCCGTCGCACACAAGCACGAAGTCAGAGGGAGGATATGACTGCATGAGCATAGACTCAAGACTCTCGTTAAGGTTCTCAGGAAGCTCACGGTCATACACCGACATAAGCACACTGTATTCAGGCAGCGTATATTTTCCAACACGATACGTCATAAAATCCCTCCCCTGCATTATTATCAACTCAATTATACTATAACAGCTCCAAAAAGTCAACTACGACCAACAAAGTATACTATTTATATAGTACAGACCAATACACAAAAAAGACCGCCCCATTCGGAACGGTCTTGTAAGCTACTTTGAAAAATTAGCCAAGCTTCTTAGCAAGCTGTGATACCTTTCTTGCAGCAGCATTCTTATGCATAATGCCCTTTGTGCAAGCCATATCTACCTTCTTGATAGCAGCTCTTACTACTTCTTCCTTGTTTTCTGCATTCTCAGCTACAGCAGCGTCAGCCTTCTTGAGTGCAGTTTTAAGATCAGACTTTACAGCCTTGTTTCTCATTGTCTTAGTGTTGATAACCTTGACTCTCTTCTTAGCGGATTTAATGTTTGGCATACCGACACCTCCCTCATTCTGTATAAATTTGCACTTATTTGCACAAGCTATCCGCAGACTGAGAGGAAATGCGGAAAGCCCTTTAAACAAGCCTTGTAAAATATTTTACCACATTTCAAAAGAAATTGCAAGGGGGTTTACTGAAAAAAATATAGAAATTTTGCGGTCTAAATTGTAGGAACACACAAAAACTTACACGATATCACAGAAAGGTGAATAAAATGAGCATTAGAACGGATATGGCGGCGGAGAGCTTTTCTCAGGCAGGCGGTGCGGAAAAGCTTCAGGGAGTGAAAGTCAAAAACAAGGTTATTGAAAACGCTAGGCTTGAGGTAACGGACATCACCATAGAAACACAGGAAGCCGCCGAAAAGCTTGGCAGACCTGTCGGCAGATACATCACCCTTACCGCCACAGATTCAACATTCGATATGTACAGCGACAGTTTTCGTGAGCGTGCAGAAGTCATAGCAAAAGCCATAGGGGAGCTTTGCGGTGGTTGTGAACGTTTTTTGGCAGTAGGGCTTGGGAACTATGCCCTGACTTCTGACGCTGTTGGCCCTCTTACTGCTGAAAAGATCTTCGTTACCCGTCACATAAAAAGCCTTGCAAAAGAGATTGATACTGAGGATCTGGGCGAGGTCACAGTGATACAGACAGGAGTGCTTGGAAACACGGGAATAGAATCCTCAGAGCAGGTAAAAGCAATTGCAGAGCGTGTAAGACCACAGGCTGTCATTGCCGTTGACGCACTGGCTTGCAGCGAACTTTCAAATCTTGGCAGGACAATACAGCTTTGCAACACCGGCATTTCTCCGGGAAGCGGAGTCGAAAACGCACGAAAAGAGCTTTCGCTTTCGACCCTCGGGGTAAAGTGCATTGCCATAGGCGTGCCAACGGTCATAGACCTTTGCACTGCCGCACAGCACATTTTCGGTCAGACCGCACCTGAAAGCTCCGAAAACATCATGGTCGCTCCGAAAACTGCCGACAAACTTTCGGAAAACTGCGCAAAGCTCATTGCAATGGGCATAAACCGCGCCGTTCACCCTGCCATGTCGCAAGAGGACATTCAAGCTCTCACCTGCTGACAAAAGGCAGGTGGTACAGTAATGTAAAACCTGTATACAACAATTGTAAACTTTTTATTAATATGTATGAGTGAAATTGCGAAAACGTTTTCTGAAAACGAATACTCACACAAATTCAACACACCTTTGTCATAATCAACAAAAACGCTTGAGCTTTATATTGCAAAATGCTGATTGACTAAATTTAAACTTTTTGTTATCATTAGTAAGGACGAAAAATAAGCGTTATGGCAAGCGTTGTCGGGTAACAATGCTTGTCGATCGTAACAGATGAACGTTTTGGGTAAGGAACATTCGTCTATTATCAAGGAGGTTACTATAATGAAAATGGCAAAGAGAATTTTCGCTGCTGCTTGTGCGCTTTCACTGGCTTGCAGCATGGCTGCTTGCGGCAGCTCATCAAGTGACAGCTCATCTTCCAAGAAGGAAGCTAAGGCTATGACAGATGATCAGAAGGAGCAGGTAAATACACTTCAGGATAAGCTCCCTGACATCGAGCTTTCAAACAAGACTATCAAGTGGATGGCTCACTATGACATCAACCCTAGTGATGGTAAGTCAGAATCACCTGCTATCTCACTTTTCCAGACTAAGTACGGTGGAAAGATCGAGTACGTTCAGACAACTTGGGATAACAGATATACTGATCTTGCTAAGGCAGTTATGGCTAACGACTCACCTGACTTCTTCCCTGCTGATGACATGGACGCATTCCCTAAGGGTGCTATCAAGGCCATGTTCGAGCCTATCGACGATGTAGTTGATTTCAGCTCAGACATCTGGTCATCATCACAGACACTTAACGATTCATTCGTATTCAACGGCAAGCACTATGTAGCTGCTATCGACGTAAGACCACAGTATGTTTGTACATACAACACAAAGACAATATCAGACTTTGGCTATGACGATCCTGCTGAGCTTTACGCTAATGACGAGTGGACATGGAGCAAGTTCACAGAGATGTGCCTTGACTTTGCAGACTCTGAAGCTGACAGATATGCTCTTGATGGTTACTGGTATGGCAAGGCTCTTAACGATACTTGCGGTTATCCACTTATCGGTCTTGAGGACGGCAAGCTTGTAAACAACATGGGCAAGGCTGAAGTTGGCACAGTTCAGGATCTTATGTACAACCTTGAGAAGAACAACGTTGTATTCGACAGATCAAGCAACAACTGGAATACAAGAGGTGACGGAGCTAACGGTGAAGGTCTTGGTTCACAGCTCACACTGTTCATTCCTATCGGCACATGGGCTCTCGAGGATACTCCTGAAAAGACTAAGACATTCGGAAGCGTCAAGGACGGCGAGGTTATGTTCGTTCCAATGCCAAGAATGGACGATTCTGACAAGTACTATGTATCTACAGGTGTAAACGGCTATCTTCTCTGCAAGAATGCTCCAAACCCAGACGGCTTCAATGCGTTCGTAAACTGCTGCAAGGTTGCAAACTCTGAGGTACAGAACATTACAGAAGAACAGCTCAAGAACGACTACGGCTGGACAGACGATATGATCGAGATGCGTAAGACAATTTACGATCTGGCTAGACAGAATCCTGTATTTGACTTCCAGGACGGCGTATCTGCTGAGCTTTCAACACTTATGCAGACAGTAAACCAGGCTACAATGATAACAGGCGGCGGAGCTACTACATGGACAGAGTGCGTTGCTGAGAACCAGAAGGCTGTTGATTACATCATCAAGGAAGCAAACGCTAACGTTGCTGAATAATTCAGTATTTTCAAGCGGGACGTTCATTCGTCCCGCTTTTTTATTGCCTTTGTATTTGTCACGAATTTGTTAAATATATTTGTACGCAAAATGCACAATATAAAATACATAAATTTGTGCAAGAATTTTACGAATTTTTATGTACAAATCACAAAAAATATGCTATAATAAATACACGTTAAAAAGAATATATCAAAGAAGGGAGATATGTTTTATGAGATCGATTATTACTATCAGCCGTGAATTTGGCAGCGGAGGACGTGAAATAGGCAAGAAGCTTGCTGATGATCTGGGCATACCTTTCTATGATAAAGAGCTTTTGGAAATGGCTTCAAAAGAGAGCGGTATATGTCAGGAGCTTTTTGTTAAGAACGATGAGTCCTATACTAACAGCTTTCTTTTCTCACTGGTCATGGGTAATTACCCTGTAAGTGCAGACGGCAGGATCAATCCTGATATGCCACTGAATCACAAGATATTCTTGGCTCAGTTTGAAACTATCAAGAACATTGCAAAGAAGGGTCCTTGTGTTATTGTAGGACGTTGTGCTGACTATGTTCTGAAAAATGAGCCTAATATTATCGACTTCTTCATTTCCGGCAACACTGCCGAAAAGAAAAAGCGTATCCTTGAGAGATACGATATCGAAAAAAACAAAGCTGAGGACTTTATCCGCAAGACTGATAAGCGGAGAGCTTCATACTATAATTATTACACCGACATGAAGTGGGGCGAAGCAAAGAACTATGACCTTTGTATCAACTCGTCCAAAACAGGCGTTGACGGTGCTATCAAGCTTATGAAGGCTTATATCGAAATAAAAGAAGCCAACGCTGATAAATAGGAATTTTTCGTTTTAATTCATTTTACTTTCCTTACTACGAAAGAGGGCTGACCATAGGGTCGGTCCTTTTCCGTTTTATGAAAAGTTTTATTACTCCAGCTTAAACAAAGTGTAACCAATATGTTATTGACAATAACAAGCAAATATATTATACTGTATAAAAGGGCAGAAGCCCGTCAAAAAAATAAAAAAATACTGCAAAAGGAGAAACAGAAAATGGCTGAAATAAAAGTTATCACTATCGGCAGACATTATTGCGCAGGCGGTTCGACTATCGGTAAGCTTGTGGCTGAAAAGCTTGGTATCCCATGCTATGACAGAGAGATAATCGACATGGCGGCACAAAAAAGTGGCATTGCAATGAGCGAGATACAAAAATACGAGGAAGCCGCTCTGAGCATTCTCAAAACACCGATAAATCTGTTTTCAAAGGAGAAAGAGTATCCTATAACAGAGAAGATATTCGCCGCTGAAACAGAGGTAATAATGGAGCTTGTTTCAAAGGGAAACTGCGTTATCGTGGGCAGATGTGCAGATTTTATACTGAAAAACAAAGTCAAGACGCTGAATGTCTTCATTAATGCAAGCTTTGAGAAGCGTCAGGAGTGCGCAATTGAGAAGCACAACATCTCCGAGGACGAGGTGGAAGCAAGGCTCAAAAAGTATGACAAAAAACGTGCCGACTATTACAACTCCAACACCAACAAAAAGTGGGGAGATATTTCAAGCTATGATATGTGCCTTGACAGCGGCAGGCTTGGCTACGAAATGTGCGCCGAGATAATTGCTGACACTGTGAAGCTTTCAAGGGAGAAATAGGGGCAATATTTTATTGGGAGCGATAAAAAATGTCAAAGGATAAGGAAGTCAAGACTAACGCCATGCGTATTCTTGACAGAAATAAGGTAAAATACAAGGTCAACACATACGAGTGCGACGAGTTTATCGACGGCATACACATTGCAGATATGCTCGGTCAGCCTTATGAAAGCTCATTCAAGACCCTTGTGACAGTGGGAAAAAGCGGAAATTACTATGTTTTCGCTATCCCTATCGCAGAGGAGCTTGACATGAAAAAGGCTGCAAAGTCTGTGGGCGAAAAGTCGGTGGAGATGCTCCATGTGAAGGATATAAACTCTGTTACGGGCTACATTCGTGGTGGCTGTACACCCCTTGGCATGAAAAAACAGTACATGACGGTAGTTGACAGCTCTGCGGAACAGTTTGAGGAGATAATCATAAGCGGCGGACGTATCGGGTCGCAGATAATGCTTTCTCCGAAAGACCTCATCAAGGTCACAAGGGGTAAATTTGAGAGCATAACAATGAGCGAATAGACAAAAAAAGGGGCTGTAAAAAAAGTCCCCAAGAAAAAAGGCTGCGATCTTGCCAAAAAG
>NZ_LARF01000137.1:0-626 GCF_000980385.1 Ruminococcus sp. N15.MGS-57 | reverse complement strand
GGAGGTGTTCCAGCCGCACCTTCCGGTACGGCTACCTTGTTACGACTTAGCCCCAGTCACCAGTTTTACCCTAGGCCGATCCTCGCGGTTACGGACTTCAGGTACCCCCGGCTCCCATGGCTTGACGGGCGGTGTGTACAAGGCCCGGGAACGTATTCACCGCGCCATGGCTGATGCGCGATTACTAGCGAATCCAGCTTCACGGAGTCGGGTTGCAGACTCCGATCCGAACTGAGACGTGGTTTGGGGATTCGCTCCCTGTCGCCAGGTGGCCTCCCTTTGTCCACGCCATTGTAACACGTGTGTCGCCCCGGATGTAAGGGCCGTGCTGATTTGACGTCATCCCCGCCTTCCTCGCAGCTTACGCTGGCAGTCCCACCAGAGTCCTCAGCATCACCTGTTAGTAACTAGTGGCAAGGGTTGCGCTCGTTATGGCACTTAAGCCGACACCTCACGGCACGAGCTGACGACAACCATGCAGCACCTCGCAAACGGCTATTGCTAGAAAAGGTGTTTCCACCTCGGTCCGAATGCGTTCAAACCCGGGTAAGGTTCCTCGCGTATCATCGAATTAAACCACATGTTCCTCCGCTTGTGCGGGCCCCCGTCAATTCCTTTGAGTTTCA
>NZ_LARF01000089.1:0-1968 GCF_000980385.1 Ruminococcus sp. N15.MGS-57 | reverse complement strand
GTTCTGATTTTTCCTCATTCTTTCCATAAATAATGAAATCAACTGACACTCCAAGAACGATTGCCAGATTATCTAATGTCTGTATCTTAAAATCTCCACCATTTTCAATAGCTGATAATGCCTGTCTGCCTATATCTACTCTATGAGCTAACTCATCCTGTGATAATCCTATCGCCTTTCTACTGTCAGCAATTCGTAATCCTCTCTCATAATCCTTTTCTCTTGTCTGTGCTTTACTGCTCATAAATCCTCCTTGCCGCCCTTGGAAACGAACAAGTCGGATTACCTTTACAGCACTAAAAAAGACGCACGAGGAAACCAGTATCATAAATACTGTTCGTTTCCCCTGCGTCTCTGGTGCTTCCATCTTTCGATGTGCCCTTATCAGGTGGGCTGTAATTTAATTGTCAATCATTATATTCTGAAAGTCCCATTCTCAGAATGTTCCTTCATCATTCCCTCGGAATACTTCTTGAGTATCATCACTCGCTTACATCTGTCACACTTAATTCCAATATTCTGAAGTGCTACAGCGGAATCATCACCGCATACAAAGTATTCCATCATTAACTTGTTGCATTTTTTACATCTAATTTCTATAACATTTCCTTTGTTCAATTCAGTTCGCTCCTTATTCATACAAAATCATCAATCTACAATTCTGTACTCGTAAAGGAAAGGGAAATCACCTTTGCAAGCCTTTTGCCGGGAGTTCCGATGAATGTCTGCACATTCCCCGGCTTTGCTGATCTAAAGCCAACTGATATGAATTGTGCTGTCAGCACATAATCACATCAGGCTCCGGCTCTTTCCATAAACCACATATTGTTATCTTCATAGAAAAGGAATATTTCCTTTCCATCTACCACACAGGTATAACGCTCTCCAACTCCACCAGCCCTTGTACTGGCTGCTCTGCGCTTGTCTTTTACTCGTGTAATCTCATACTTTCTGCCATCTTCCCATGTTATCTCTTTTGGAATGAGCAGTCCGTCCTTTGAAAACTCTGCAAGTACATCAACATATACCTTATTGCTCAATGTAATCACCTTCCTTACAAGATTGCTATTGCTCTGGAAGCATCCATCTTCCTTGCTATATAGCCTTTTTCTTCTAATATTTTCAGATGTGCATAAACACTTGAAGTCGATGCCACCCCTACCATCTTGCATATCTCCCTGATAGTAGGAGCATAACCATTCACACGCTGATATTGCATAATGCTTTCATACACATTCTGCTGCTTCTCCGTCAATGGTGCTCTGTCTACCAGATCAATTCTTGCTGCTTCGCTCATGTTCCGCCTCCCTCTTTATCCAAAATACCCATGCGGATGTACTGTGTGTTCTTCTTTTGCATTGACTGCCGATAGAATCCTGTCCCGGTACATGAGCCCCCTCTGGATACTGTAAAATCCAAATCTTCTGCGTATCTCATCCACCGCTGAATCCATCTTCATCTGCTTTTCACGCTTCTCCACACTTGAGAACAAATCAATCTGTTCCCAATAATTATCTGTTACTAAGTCTGCACCTCGGACACCAACACTGCGGATTGGTTTGCTCCAGTTATAGTTTTCCTTAAATATCTGATAAGCATATGCAGCTATCTCTCCGGTGATATTCGTTGCATGGTCAATCTTTTTCTGACGGGTAAAAGAGAATAATTCATTATCCCTGACACTTATCTCAACCACTCTGCACCGGAATCCATTCTCACGAAGTCTTGCTGCAACACTCTCAGCCAGAATATAAAGAACAATCTTTACATCCTCATCGCATACTAAATCCTTTGGTGTCGTTGTGCTGTTCCCCACGGATTTGATTGGAGCGTGGGTGTTCTCCAGCTTGACAGGTGAATCATCATAGCCATTAGCAAACGACCATAAGATACTGCCAATCTTTCCAAGGTGACTGTTAAGCACATCTTGATCTGTTCTTGCAAGATCACCTATAGTTTTGATACCAA